>CAYGDZ010000057.1:0-4202 GCA_964348805.1 uncultured Candidatus Saccharibacteria bacterium
GTGGTATAATAAATAGTGTTAAACATAAGTAGTAAAACACTATGAAAATAAAAAGAAAAAGAATTTCAAAAAGAGTACTTGTAGCCATAATAGTTGCAGCTTGTATTGTAGGTTCTGTAGCCTACATCGTATATGCACAAAAAGCTGATAATGATACCAATAAAAAACGTAAATCCATAACCTATAGTGGTCCTAGTGAACAGGACAAAAAGGATGCTGAAGATGAAAATAGCAGCGCAAGCAAGCGTGAGGAAATAGAAAACAATCAGTCAGCAACTACTTCTAGCAAAAAACAAGTCAACCCAGTAATAACTAATGCAAATCAAAGTGGTGATCAAGTTACTGTCAATGCATATATATCAGGTGTTTTTGAAGATGGTGGAACTTGTACGATGACAGCGACAAAAGGCACAAAAACAATTACACGCACCTCAAAAGCATTCGCCGATGCCACTACAACCAATTGTTCACCATTATCTATTGACAGGTCAGCTTTTTCGGAATCTGGTACCTGGGGTGTAGTAGTCAGCTACAGTTCCAACTCGGCCGAAGGTAAGTCACAAACCTCAACACTAGCGGTACAATAGTATTATGAAGATGCTTCAAAAAATCAATTTTATTCTCGCTATAGTCATCGTGACTCTGGTTCTTGCTACTATTATTCCACCGAAAAATACTTCAGCACTCTCTGGTAGCAGCTTTAATCCAGCCAGGATCATAGATGACGGTATATTTTTTAATAAAAATACTATGAATACGGGCGATATTCAAAATTTTCTAAATGCCAAAGTTCCAAATTGTAGTGCGGGCTATACTTGTCTAAAAGATTACTCGCAATCATTTAATACTGTCAGCGCTGATAGCTTTTGTGGGGGTATATCGGGCGGTACCAAGTCTGCTGCAAATATAGTGTTTGATGCCGCCCAAGCTTGCGGTATCAACCCCCAGGCGTTGCTGGTTTTGATACAAAAAGAATCTGCACTTGTCACTAGTAGCAGCCCTTCATCTATCAGCTACAGAAGCGCCACAGGCTTTGGCTGTCCTGATACTGCAGCTTGTGACAGTCAGTATTATGGTTTTTTCAATCAAGTATATCGAGCAGCAAGGCAGTTTAAGCGGTATGTTGCTCAACCAAACCAGTATAATTACGCAGTTGGTAGAAATAGCTTTATTGCATATCAGGCAAATAATCCAGGATGTGGTGGTACAAATGTCACGATTCAAACTAGTGCAACTGCTGCACTGTATAACTACACTCCTTACCAACCAAATGCAGCTGCTCTGAATAATCTATATGGAACAGGTGATAGTTGTAGCGCATACGGTAACAGAAATTTCTGGAGAATATTTAGCGATTGGTTTGGGCCACCAACAGGTTCCGGGTATATCCTAGCTCGCAACCAAGATGACAATAGTCAATGGGTAATATATAACAATATAAAACAGTATATTCCTAGTGGTGACATCATTGAAGCATTTGGCTTGGGTTCAAGCCCAGTTACGATGTCAGGCAGTTATTTGGCTTCAATTCCTTCTGGACCGAATCTTGGCAGATTGATTCATCCTCAAGGTTCACCAGCCTTATACTTTGTTGACGGAGGCAAGAAATACTACGTATCTTCGTCTCAAATGAAAGAAGTTTTTGGATTTAATGGACAAGTTGAAAGTTATGTTAGTAATGACTTATTTGATTTGCCGACAGATTCTGGTTGGCTATCGTATGCAGTCAAAAATTCCAGCGATCCTGCGCTATACATGGTTGATGGTCAGAGCTCCAACCAAACAGTGCTTCGCCAATACAATAGTCCAGATGTATTTCATGCTTGGGAAGGCGATAATGCCTATATCACAACCCTATCTGATGCTTATTTTAATCAAATAGACAATTCCATTGGCAGTAGTTTGGCAGGCTATACGATGAAGCCAAGTAACTCTGACAGTCAATATCAGGTAGTTGCCGGTCAAAAACTGTATTTGTCTGGCGCTATGGCAGCACTATACAATCAGAGCTACGCAACTATTAGTCCAGCAACAGCCAACAGACTAGTCACTAGTTCACCTGCTAGTGAATTTATTCGTCTGCCTGGCAATGGCGTTACTATTTATATGGTAGACAATGGTAATAAATTGCCAATTAGCTCGGTTGACGTGCTAAAAGCTTGGGCACCAAACGGGAACATTAATATAAATGTACTCAATCAAGGTTTTCTGAATTTACTGAGTACGGGTACGGCAGTCAGTGGCTATCAAGCTGATGTATCCGGTCAGTTATATGTTATTGATGGCAAAAAACATACTGTACCAACGGGGCTTGATAGTGCCTACAGAACAGGATCTGTAGCAAGTGTTAGTACGGAGCTTATGAATCTATTTACATCTGATACTGTGACAGGGTTTATTAAAGGTTCTGGCCCAGCAATTTACCTCGTCGACGAAGGTACAAAACGTCATATACCCTCTGTTGAAGTTTGGCAGCTATGGAATGGAACTAGAGGCGAGGCCTTAACGCAAGTTAGTGATAGGGCCTTATCACAACTTTCGGACGGTGGACAGGTTGGGCACTACTTTAGCTCTGGTGGAGCAAACTATGTAATAGATAATGGTACATATCGTAGTGTCAGTGGTGCCGTTGCGTCCGATTGGGGACTTGCGAGTCCAACGTCTATCTCTACTGCAACACGCGATAGGTTTACTAGCGGTAGCGCCTTGCAGACAAAAGTTAAAGTTGGCTCAAACTATTATCGAATTAAATACGGATCAAGCCACGGTACCTCGAACACCAATGTAGCGAATATATGGGGAATTGACTCATCACCGACTGACGTTTCCAGCACCCTTGTTGGTCGAGTACCTAGTGGTGTACCTCTCAGTATATATGCAAAATCAACGACTTCATCTGATGGACGTATATTCTTGGTTGATAACGGGGCGACTAATTTCTATCATATTACCACAGTCGAACAAATGCAGAATTTTGGCCCAAGTTCTAATCTTGTACCTGTCACACCGACCGACTTAGGAACGACTGGAACTGCATTAAATATACTAAAAACCTCAACTAGCGGTACTGAACGTGTCGTAGACAATACTACGAAGCGTGCCTTTACTAACGACACAGTAAAAGGTCGCTGGGTTACGGGATCGAATGTGCTGACTGTCTCTGGTTCGCTTTGGAACTACTTCTCTGACGGCTCAACAGTGACAGGCAACGTAAAAGCTAGTGCGCCGAATATCTATAACATTGATACTGGTCAAAAGCGTTGGATATTATCCCAACCCTCTTATCAGTCCAACGTTTCAAACTATGGTGCCTATTCTACAATTTCTGAATTCCTAATCAGAACTCTACCATCAGGTGCCGATATACCATAAATTACTTTGTTTTCTGCAGGATAAAGATAACCTCATGCATGTTTTTTACGGATGCAACGACTTCCATGTCCAGTTTAAAATCAACAATAGTTTTTTCAAAAAATTCTTTCATTTCATGAGCTGTCCAAACATGGTAATGCACTCTATAGCCGCTATCTATTAGCTCTCCAGTCCTTTTTTCTACGTCACCCTTGTAGTTTTCACCTAGTCGTATATATTCTTCTGTATGCTCCCACAAAAAAGATTTAGATGTATCTCGGTATTCCTGTAACAAATGAGCATAAGAGGTGAGCGGCCTTTCACTGTCAAATGTATAGCGTTTATCAGGAATACCAAAAAATAAGACACCATCTTTGCGTAACTTACTACACATATTGATTAGTGTACTGATCGGATCTAGGCAATGCTCCATAAAGTGATTGGCAATTATAAAATCAAGAGATTTGTTTTTGAATTTACCTAGTTTTTCACCATCATCAACCACGTCGACTTCAACTATATCTAGTTTCGTATAATCTTGTGGCCAAGCTTTCCTTAGTTCATCCGCAGTAAAAACATCAACGTATTGCACCTTTGCTTTTGCAGGCAACTTGACGGGTAGTTGTGCAGCCCCGATTTCAATACCTTTACCGCTGATATATTGATGTGCCAGAAAGTTACGGGGTGCTTCAAAGCCAAGTGTTAGGTCTCTTACCGCTGCTTCTAGTTGGCCTTTTTCTATTTGTAAAATACCTTTTTCTTTTTTTAATATAGTATTTTTCTTGTTTGGTCTTAGCGATCCTAATTTAGCCTTGGCTTTTCCCGCAATTTTATTCATTGTGATATTGTAA
>CAYGDZ010000058.1:0-4171 GCA_964348805.1 uncultured Candidatus Saccharibacteria bacterium
GTGAACTCGGTAAGGAAGACGCCGATCCAGAAAAAGTATTCAAACTCAACGAGCGAAAAGATTTTAAAGTTCTAGAAGTCGACAAAGAGAACCGCAAAATATCACTCGGTCTAGCCTAGTAACAATGAAGAAAGGAGCTTTTAATGTCAGATACAACAGAGACCAAAATCTTGACGATTGTCGGTACTATTACAGTTGGCGATTTGGCGGAAAAGCTCGCTTTACCAGTTGCTAAATTAGTCGGAGAGCTATTTAAAAACGGTATTGTCGCCACAGTTAATCAACGATTGGACTTTGAAACAGTCCAGATTATCGTCGAGGAACTAGGCATCGAAGTACAATTAGAAAAAGCCGAAGAAAATGAAGTCCGCGAAGAGCGGGTATTAACAGACAATGCAACTACTCGTCCGCCAATTGTGGCCGTGATGGGACATGTTGATCACGGTAAAACATCACTGCTAGATGCAATTTTAGGTATCAAGGTTGTTGATGATGAAGCAGGTGGAATCACGCAACATATTAGCGCTTATCAAACTGTACGTAACGATCGTTCAATTACCTTGCTGGACACACCTGGGCACGAGGCTTTTTCTGCACTACGTCAGCACGGCGCGGTTTTGACCGATGTAGTGATAATCGTGGTTGCGGCAGATGACGGTGTAAAGCCGCAAACTGTCGAAGCTATCAAATTTGCCCAGGCAGCCAACGCCAAAATAGTTGTTGCAATCAACAAAATTGATAAAGTTGGTGCAGATACAAACCTAGTGAAAACTCAGCTAGCGACCGAACACAAACTAAACCCAGAAGAATGGGGTGGCGATACCGTCATGGTTGAAGTCAGCGCAAAAGAAGGCACCAACATTGATAAATTACTGGATATGGTATTGCTAGTGTCTGACCTAGAGGATCTAAAAGCCGAAACAGATGTTCCGGCCGAAGGATTAGTTATCGAATCACACATGGAACAAGGAAAAGGCTCTGTCGTACGTCTGCTAGTTGAGCATGGTGTTTTAAGATCAGGTCAATATTTGGTTGCTGGTCAAGCATATGGCAAGATTCGGACATTGCTAGATTTCAAAGGCGACAAATTTCCCCAGGCCGGTCCCGCAACGCCTGCAACAATCACCGGTCTGAAAACTTTGCCACAATTTGGTGATATGTTTGTAATTGTTGATAGCGAAAAGAAAGCTCGTCAACGTGCGGCCAGTAATAAACTAGAATTTGATAAAAAGATTGCCAGCGCCAATGTAACAGGTGTAGATCTACTAAATATGATGCACCGCGAGGCAAAAACACAGACTATGAATGTGGTTCTAAAGGCTGATGTGCAAGGTTCGTTAACGTCTATTTCTGATAGCTTGAAACTACTAAACAACGACGAGCTGAATGTAAAAGTTGTTGCTAGCGGTATTGGTAACGTAAACGAAAACGACATACGAACAGCCAGTTCATCTAGCGCAATTGTATATGCATTTAACGTGCAATTGCCGCCGGCTATCAAGCGTCTATCGAACCGCGACCAAGTACCAGTACGTATGTTCAAGATTATCTATGAACTATTAGATGATGCACATAATACGCTAGAAGAATTGCTGGAGCCAGAGGTTGTAGAAACTGGGGTCGGTACACTGACTATAAAAGGTGTTTTCAAAACCAGCAAAACAGAAGTTATTTGTGGTGGCGAGGTTACATCTGGTAAAGCTGTGCCAAAAACCTTTGCCAAGGTTATGCGTAAAAAAGATCAGATCGCAGAAGTCGAAGTTGAACGCGTACAGCGCCAGCAGCAGGAAGTGAAAGAAGTCTTTGAAGGCGAGATGTGTGGACTGAGCCTAAAAACAAAGGGCAAAGTGCAACTAGAAGAAGGTGATAAGTTGGAGTTCTTTACCAGGGAATTAAAGAAAAGGACACTGCAGAAACTGGGTTAATAATTTTCTCAGATCCGCTCGGCTCCAATTTAAAATCTGTATCACCTCGCTCCTGCGGGGAGCGCAGAGTCTTCTAAAATTATTAACCCAGTTTCTACCAACCCATTTGACCAGATAATGATAAGTGTTATCATTAATGTAGATCAGTAAATAAAAGGAAATAAACATGTTTCAGCTCGACGACAAGTTTTTGCAAAGCGTAGGACTTGGTGACTTACCAGAAGATCAAAAACAAGCCTTTTTGCAACATACCTATGAAACACTAGAAGAGCGAGTTGGTACTAGGTTAGCTAGTAGCTTGTCCGAAGCACAATTAGAAGAATTCGAAGGTTTCGCGACTCATAACGAAGAGAAAATCAACGGATGGCTAAACGAGCATGTACCGAATTACGTCGAAGAAGAAGACTACAAGCAATTAGCTGCTAGCGCACCAGATAACGTGCCGCCATTAGTAGTTGCAGCTGAATTTGCCTCTGTTCGTTGGCTAGGTATCAACAGCCCGAATTATCGCCAGGTTGTAGCGGATGAATTGAACAAACTACGTGACGAAATAGTCGCTAGTAAAGACAATATTGCGGCCACTGCAGCAAATCCTGAAACACCACCAGCTACTGAATAATTATTTTGTTTTTGTAGCCAGCTAGAAATGCCTGAACGGGCATTTCTTTTTTGCCTAGTGGCTGAATCGTATCAATACTCAGGCAATCTTTGCCGCAGTACACTATTAATTTACCGTCCATAGTATCTACAGATCCTGGTTCACCACTTTTGTTTTCTATATGTGCTTTATTGATGATCACCTCGATATTGCTCAGTTTTGTGCGACTTTTTGGCCATACATTATAGGCACGAATCTTTCGTTCTATCTCTGTTGCTGATTGGTTCCAGTCGATATTACCGTCAGTTTTCTGGATCATTTGGCAATATGTTGCATCAGCCTCGTTTTGCCCACTAGGTTGCATAGATCCATCCAAAATAGACGGCAGCGATGCAACTAATTGTTCAGCGCCAATGCGTGCTAGTGTGGTGTATAAATCATTTATGTATTCAGTATGATTTAGTGCTATTTTTGTATGTGTGTATACAGGTCCGGCATCCATTTCGTTGACTAATTTCATAATCGAGACACCAGTTTCATCATCGCCATTTAATATCGCAGATTCGATAGGTGATGGGCCGCGGTATTTTGGCAATAACGAAGGATGTAGATTGATAATACCGGGTTCAAATAGGCTTAAAACCTCGTCAGGGATTAGTTTGCCGTAACTGACTAGGATTCCTGCTGGATCACCTAATTTTTTGATGTCATCGGCAATATCAGATACATTTTCGGGTTGCCAGACGGGTATATTTGCGTCTATGGCAATGACTTTGACTGGCGATGGTACCAATTCTTTGCTGCGACCTTTTGAAGTGTCAGGTTTTGTTACCACAGCGGCAATCTCAATATCCGCATCTAGCAGTGCGCGCAGGCTGACGGCAGAGAACTGCTCAGTCCCAAAGAATACTATTGGTTTCGACATCTTTTTTATAGTCCAGAGGATGTAATTCACCCGATTCGTTTAATCGAAAGAAAGCTTCCTGGTTATCTTTGATATGATCGATAAATAATATACCGTTTGTATGGTCAATTTCGTGCTGTAATACGCGGGCCAAAAATCCCTCGGCTTTTAGGCGAACTTCGTTGCCGTCAACGTCCAGGGCTTTGATCTTTACTTTGCTATGACGGGGTACTAGACCGTATATGTCCTTTACACTCAGGCAGCCCTCGTGATCTTTTATGATTTCACCTTCACGCTTGATGATTTGTGGGTTAATTAACACCGTAAAATCACGTGAATTTTTGTCATCAAAATCACTGCGAACAATCACTACTCGCTGCAGTCTATCTATTTGGATTGCAGCCAGGGCAGCGCCAATCTCATGTGGACGACTGTCTTCCCAATCTAATGTAGCAGCTACCATATCGGATACTAATTTTTTAGTCGCCTCGTCGGGTTTAACTTTCAGTGATTTTTGCCTGAGATGCGGGTTTGGTAGGGCAATGATGTCTTCTTTTTTCATTACTGACAATTATAACAGACTGATAGGGTCTAGTTCGACTTGCCATTTAGTGTCTGGCACTAGTTTTGCAATCTCTATTAGGTCACCTCGCTGCGGGCTCTTTATAATAATTTGCCAACGATAGGTGCCGTGGGCACGTTCGTAAAATGCAGGGCTTGGGCCTAGGATTTGGACAGATTTTG
>CAYGDZ010000059.1:0-4132 GCA_964348805.1 uncultured Candidatus Saccharibacteria bacterium
TACCATAATACCACTAAAATGAGCTATAATATATTCAATGAATACAGAGTTGTCGGCTTTTTTATTAATCGAGGGGGTACTATTTATTTTGCTGGTTATGGTTCGTGCCTTGCGTATACAACCGACAGATTTAACTAGCTATGAGCTAAAGCGCCGTGCAAAGACTCGTGACGATGCTGCCAAGCACGAACTGCGAAAAGAAAACGCAGTAAATGACTTATTAACCATACGTTATATAAAGGACGCAGTAATTGTTATCATCATCACACTATATACAGCCAGCGTTCTAGGTTGGCTGGGTGGGGGTCTACTAGTTATAGCACTACTGCTTTTAGCTAACATTGTGGCTAGTTGGAGTTTTGTCATAGACAAGGTGCAGAAATTATATACAAAAGTCGAGTTGAGGTCACTAACAGTTGTAGAAAAAATACATCCAGTAATACGCGTACTGCGGCTGCCAACATCTCATCCAGTTAGTGACTTTACAATTCATTCCAAGCCCGAATTGCAATATCTGATCAAAAATTCAGACGAGGTCTTGAGCGGTGATGAAAAAACACTTCTGCTGCACGTGTTGGACTTTCCTGAAAAACCAGTCAAAGCTATCATGACACCAAAATCTGTGCTCAAGTGTATCGATAAAAAAGAACTACTGGGCCCTCTGGTTTTAGATGATCTACACAAAGCAGGCTACAGTCGCCTGCCAGTTATTAATCGTGACATTGACCATGTTGTTGGCACTCTACATGTCCAAGATTTGCTGACAATAGGTACCAAGCGCTCAGTCACGGCAGAAAAGGCTATGGAAGCAAAAGTCTATTACATAAACCAAGAACAATCTCTGCAGCACGCACTAGCCGCATTTTTGAAAGCTCACCATCACTTGTTTATTGTCATCAATGAATCCCGCGAAACCGTAGGAGTATTAACCTTAGAGGACATCATCGAGGCGCTGATAGGTCGAAAGATAATTGATGAATTTGATACGCACGAGGATCTGCGTGCGGTAGCTGCCAGGAACACCCTGACCAACAATCAACCAAACGATAGTGTAGATGTATAATGAACAGTATGTTAAAAAAGTTTATAGTTTTGGTATTTTTCGCTACTTTTACTGCAATAGTTGGTACGGCGACAACTAATGCCGTCGATCTGACAGAGGAAAAGCAAGTGATCATCCAACAGACCTGCATATCCGCCCAAACTGTTTTGCAAAAAATCCAACATAACGATGCTGCCAATCGTGTTAACCGCGGGCAAGTCTACGAAACTTTGGGCTCACGCCTGATGACGCCTCTGAATACTCGTGCAACGTCTAATGGATACGACAGCTCTGCTACATTTTTGATTGATACAACCAAACGCTATCGACAAGCTCTAAATGATTTCAAAGATCACTATGAAAACTATGACAATTCAGTCAGCGCCGCACTCAGGACAAAATGTAAAGACAAACCCAGTGTCTTTTACGGCCATATCGAAGACGCTCGTCGGCATAGGCAAAGTGTAGCTAGTGATATCACAAATCTATCTAGTTTGATAGGCGAGTATCGCTTTAATGTAGGCAAGCTACGCAGCGAGGTTAATAATGAATAAGTTTTCAAAAAAGCTAGCAGTCCTACACAGCGCTGCAAAACGGCCATTTAGCAGAAGAAAACCTGACAATTGGTTTACGCGTCAATTCAATCGGGCAGCTCAGCGATTCGGCCTACCTTTTGGCGTACTGATTGCGATTATAATTGCTTTGATTTTGACATCTATCAATATGACTCTATATTTTGTCAGCGGTACTTCAAAACTTGATCTCTCGCGCCCTGGTTATGAATCTGCTCGTGATCAAATTCGTCGCACAAATGGCAGCGATCAAAACTTTTCAGCAAATGGCGATCTAGATAACGCGATACTAAAAGATTTTTTGAAAAAATATGATAACGAGTCAAAAGATTTGCAACAGTACAGCCCTTTTAGCGAGAATATTCTGGACGACGAGCAGCTGGGTATCACTGCTCAGCAAGCTGCACCTAGCGACGGAGCCAATCCTTAGGTGGTATGATAGGAGAATATGGTGGTAATTGAACTCCAAGAACAAGTCAAATGGGTATCTAGTCATATTTTGGCTATTATCGGTATTATATTGCTGGCGATTATTGTCGAATATATTGGCGAGCAAATAATCAAGACTGTGATCAGGCGATTAATACATGGTCGCCATTTTGTCCGTGCTAATCAATCTATAATGGATGTCAAAAAGCGCCAAGATACGGTTATAAGTGTCTCTATTATTGTTTGGAAAATACTGATTATTGGTGGTGCGGGTCTGGCTTTATTCACGACCATATTTCCGCAAATCAATCTATTACCTATATTAGCTAGTGCCGGTGTACTGGGTGCAATTATTGGTTTTGGCGCACAATCAATTATTCGTGATTTTATATCAGGCGCCTTTATCATAATCGAAAATCAATTTCGGGTTGGCGATGACGTTGAGGTAGATGGGGCAGTTGGTAAAGTAGAACACATAACACTGCGCAGTACAGTTATCCGTGATGACGCAGGTAATGTACACTATATCGCCAATGGTAACGTCTTTCACACAATTAACAAAACTATGGGCTATTCGAAAGTTTACTTTACCTTGTCTGTAACACCAGAAACAGATATTGATAAGTTATCAACTATCATAGAAAAGATTGGTTCCAAAATTGCTAGCGAAGAAAAATGGCAAAAAAAGATCATTGAATCGCCGAAATTTCTAAACCTAGGCGCTTTTAGCGATAGCGCGCTAGAGGTTCGGATAACAGGTAAAACACAGCCGGGTGATCAGTTCGCTATTACGACAGAGTTCAAAAAGAGGTTACTAGCTGAGCTCAAAAAACACAGTGACATCAAGCTATCGCAGTACCAAGATCTATCTAGTCTTGGGTTAAAGAAGTAAGCTGGGCTCTCACCCACTCGTCAATTGACCCAGCGCCCATCATTATAACCAATTTGCCATCGTCTAGCTCATTTTTGATAGCTGTCGACAGAGTTTCATCCATGTGTGAGAAAACAATTTTATCCGGTTGCATATTTTTGGTCAATTGTTGCGGAGACAAAATTTCCAAGTCAGGGTCTTCACGACTCAGGTATGTCGGTAACCAATAGATTTTCTGGGCAGTATCAAAACAGTTTCCATATGTTATCTCGTGCTGCCGGATATTTTGATGAGGCTGATAAACAGCGACGACTTGTTCGGATATTTCATGGGCTAATTGCAGAGTCGCCTGAATCTCTTCTGGATGATGAGCATAGTCACTATATAGATTTTTTGCTAGTTCCTCAAAACGTCTAGCGGTTCCAGGAAAGCTATTTAACAATCCAACTAGTTCATCACGTGATTTATCTGTGATCTTTTGCATAGCCGCGACTGCAAGTCCACCATTACTACGATTATGCTCGCCAATTAGTGTGATTGATTCTGACGAAGTATCTTGCCAAGTTATGGTAGTTTCACTTTGTGACTTGAACTGCTCAAAGGCTTTGTCGTATTCCTCTTGGCTGGGGTAGGTGTCGCTATGGTCAAAGCTTTGGCTAGGAATCAGACTAATAAATGGGTGAAAATTTAAAAAGTTTCTATCGAATTCATCACATTCATAGACAAAGTACTGGCTAGATGCATCGAACGCTCCGCTGGGTCCAAAGCTAATTGACGAACCAATCGAATAACTAACGGGCAGACCCAGTTGGTGAAATAACCATACGACCATTGCTGTAGTTGTGGTCTTGCCGTGCGTACCACTGACAGCGATTAGTTTTAGATTCTTTTCTCTTATTATGTGCGCCAACAGCTCATCTCGTTTGCTAGTTTTTATGCCATTAGACCTGGCAAATTCTAGCTCTGGGTGATTATCAGGCAGAGCAGCGGTATAAACTAACCAGTCAATTGTTTGATTAGCATGCAGTTGGTTGATCATTGCAACCTCTTGACCTAAATGAACTTCGGCACCGCGGGTTCGCAGCTGACGAAACATAGGCGAGTCATTCGCGTCAGATCCAGAAACATTGTAACCAGCATCTAGGGCTATTTCAGCCAAAGGTCCTAGTCCAACTCCGCCAATACCAGAAAAGTATATGTGCATAAAACCATTTTATC
>CAYGDZ010000060.1:0-4099 GCA_964348805.1 uncultured Candidatus Saccharibacteria bacterium
TGACGATCTTCTCACATTCGCTTCTGACAATCTCGTTCATTAGTATCGTAATATCTGCTTGATCTACGCGCGATTGATCCAATTGTTCAGGTTGGGTTTTTGCGTATTGTCGAATGCCGATATTTTCGAGCATATGCAGAGTATCACGCAATGGTCCAATATTTGCCTGTCTGCCCTCATCCGCAACCGTTCCGCTAGATAGAGCAGTCACTCCATCGATATCAAGCGAATTCAAATACGCCTGAGCCATAATAGTTCTATGAGCGTTGCCCCTGCATATAAAATGTATAATCATGTAGCGATTATAACAGGTGAAATGTCACTAGAACGACTCAGTTTAACTAGTTCGGTTAACCCGAAGCGTCGCTTTTTTCGACAAAATCCCGCAGTGCAACTAGACGCTGATCCCACTGCAGCTCTAGGCCGGCTATGAAAGACTTTGCGCTTGCTAGGGTAGTAGGGTCCAGGCTAACCTCTGTTTGTCTGCCTTTTATCACTAGTGTTACTAGCTCGGCATCAGCCAGCACCTGCAGGTGTTTACGGGCACCTTGACGCGTCAAACCCAGCCCATCAAACAAACTACCAACGCTGCGGTGTGAGCCGTCAGACAATCGCTCGATCATCTCTAGACGAATCGGATCACCCAGAGCTTTAAAGGTTTCAGCTACCAGCATATTTATTTCTCTGAAAGTTCCTTTTCTAGACGTCCTAGCATGTAGCCCCAGCCACCAGAATTTTGTTTGTAGCTTGCCTCGGCCAGCTCAACTGGCAATTTAGAAAAGCCAGACTCGATCATAGTCAGGGTTGTAGTGCCGTTTTCTTCGGCCAATCTGAACTCTACTAGTGATGTGTCGGTTTTTGTAACGTCACCTATGTAATGATTTGCACCAGGTACCCAGCGATACGCAAAATAGTCGTGAGGCTTTGCTGCTACGACCAATATCTGAGTTTTTCCATGCTCACCAAAGTCTAGTATAGGTTGTTCGCCCTCATCCAATGATCCTTCGATACCGACGGGGAACCATGAGGTAATTTTGCTAGGGTCTGCGATAGCTTGGTAAACCTGCTCTTTTGTTGCCTTGATATTGATTTGTCGTTCGATTGTGTCTTGCATTTTTACACCTGTCCTAATTGTTACGTTAACTGATTTGTATCTTTAGTTAAACACAGTCGAGTAGTATATGCAACTAATCGGTTGCATGTTGGGTTTAATTAATCAGGTTAGACGCTGATGAAAGATAAAACAACTATTTTTCTCCTATCCTTACAGCACTACCTATATTCAAGAATATGTTGCGGCAAAATATTTAATTCCAACGAATTTTTAGCATCAGGTTCTATAGTAATACTTTTGGAGCTATAATAATTTCCATTAATACCTTGGTAGATACAGATCTGGTTCAACTGCCTTTTGCATGCTCCACAAAGCTTGAAGTCTAGAACCTTGTATAACGGTGAGAAAAATTTTTTACGCTTGCCGCAGCTGTTACATTGTTCATCAGATTTTTGCGACCTGGCATTCTCAATAAAATCATCTACATTCTTAACCGCTAATTTGTAGCCCTCTATGATATTGTCTTTTTCAGCTTCAGGTGCACCTAGAATCTCATTCTTTAGTGTTTCAAATTCACTATTATCTATCTTGCCAAGTACATACCTTTCAGCTAACTTAACGCCCGTGCTTCTACCAAAGATCATTAAATCAATTGCTATATAATTATCACGCTTAGCTAGGTCGTCATAAACTACTTTTGTAATTTTACCGGTAGCGTATTGATTTTTAAGAGCTTCAAAAGGTTTATTTCTACGTTCCGAAGCAAGTTTAATTTTTTTAGCGCGCCGTTCTAATAATTTTTGTTGTTGAGATTGTGTCATACCTGATGTTGCAGCAGTTCTTCTTGCTTGCGTTCCATTACCATTTTTAGATGACACATAGCTTAGACCACTTCCCGGAATACCCACGGAGGTTGTACGTCGACCACTACTATGTACTGAATATCTCGCCCCCTTTACACCAAATGAAGTACCTACACCAGATTTACTCAGACTTACCCTAGCGCCACCAATCTTCATGGATTTTCTAAATCTCATTCCCATACCACTATGATATCAAAGATCCCCCGAAAGATATCTATTTTTTGGTAGAGGGTTTTATGCCTTGGCACTATAGGTCAAAAGAACATTCCCATTCTCGAATGTCCGGGTGCTTATTAACTTTAAATCTTTGTTTAAACCTTCAAAAAGCGCGGACCCCTCGCCAATAAAAACTGGGTTGATCATAACTCTAACTTCGTCCAATAATCCTGCTTCGAGCATTTCTGCACCGAGGTGTGAGCTGCCCAGCACCATTATATCCTTGACACTCTGCTGCTTTAGTTCGCTGATTTTTTCTGTAGGATTTGTAGAGACCACAGTATTTTCCCACTCTGCTTCAAATGCATCATGAGAGAACACAACTTTGTTTAGAGAGTTCATACGGGTAGCTACTCCAGAGTCTTCAGTCTTTGCCTGCTGGCTTGGCCAGTAATCAGCCATCAACTGGTAGGTTTTGTGTCCAAAAATCAATGTGTCAACCTCGTCTAGCTGCTCTACGGAAAATTGTGTAAATTCTTTGTCAGTATTGTGCCAAGATAAGTCATGGTCTTTGCCCTCAAAATATCCATCTAAGGTAGCCATCACGAAAATTATTACTTTTCTCATAGTGATAGTATAGCAAAGGATTTTCGAAGGAGTGACTGGTGGTATACTAGCTCTATGAGTGAGATTCTAGATGTAGTTAATGATAATGATGAAGTTATCGGACAAGCTGAGCGCAAACGTGTTCATCGCGAAGGTTTGGTATGTCGTCTTGTATACGTCTGCTTTTACACAGCTAATCGAGAAGTAATTCTGCAAAAACGAAGTGACATCAAAAAGAACGACCCGGGCAAGCTGACTACGACGGTTAGTGGTCATGTTTCTAGGGGTCAATCATATCTGGAAGCTGCCGCCAGGGAGACAGTTGAAGAAAGTGGTATCGAAGTATCTCAAGAAGATTTGAATAGTCTAGGGGTCGTGAGGGCCGATTATGTACAGGGTGATTATTTAAGTAATGCGATGCGTGGACTCTTTGCGTACAAGTTTGATGGTAGTGCAAGAGACTTAAAGGTTGAAGATGGTGAAGGTGCTGGCTTCGAAACATTTGATATTGACGATCTCGAAAAAGAACTGGTTTCAAATCCAGATAGGTTCGCAGTCGTACTTGCAGATGATGTCGGCAAAAACCTAATTCAAGATATAAAAAGTTTGCTGGATGGTTAGAATCCTAAGTTTTAATAATATCTCGACTTGCTAAGAAATCTTCAATCGTCCTGTCCACAATCGCGCCTAGCTCCTCATTTATTTTTTTTCCAAAAACTTTGTAGGCAAATGCTTCGGCGAATGCCTCCTGTGGTCTATTGGGGTCTTGTTTGTACAGATTAGTAGGTGATAGGTAAGCCATATTGCTAGCTCTTTTTAATCTTTCTTCGGCAGGCAAGTGCAAGTCAGCTCTTTCCTCGACTATATGACCAACTTCGTGTACGAGTTCATAGACCGCAGCGGACATACCATGTAGCTCTGGTGGCAGCGCTCGTAACCTATCACCTTCGTCCGCAAATCCCAATTCTGCCAAGAGCTTGTCCTCGTCACTGACAGACATGAGCATTTTTTGCCTGTCTAGTACGATTTTATTCTCTTCACCAAAGGCTTCGCCACCTCCATCAGTTAGCCCATCTCCAACTTCTATTTCCAATCCTTTGCACAATTCTGCAAACTTGCCATCAAAGTATACATCCAAGTGGCTGATAGCTTCGTGCAGTCCTTGTTCTAAAAATTTCTGTTCTTCGGGGTTAGCATGAACTTCGACCGTCACACCGCACTCGCCATCATGAACGAGGCAGAACAGTGCTTCATTGCCTTCATGGTGTGATTCTATGTGAGGATGATTTCCGCTTGCAACTTCATGCCCAGATTTAACTGATTTCATATCCTTATGATAACAAAAAGAGACGAGTTTTAATCGTCTCTTTTGGTTGGCATCGTAAAAAAGTTTAGTAAGCTTTTTTCGCGCCGTCTTTTA
>CAYGDZ010000061.1:0-4051 GCA_964348805.1 uncultured Candidatus Saccharibacteria bacterium
AAAGACTTTTCTTGTTTTTTGGGTCCCTGGACGCCTTTTGACAAGTAGAAGTTATTCCGAGACCTAGGAGGTCTAGTATGGAACCATCTGTCATACTTATTGCACATATGGAAGATGGGGTTGTATCTCTCATGCCTATCGGGCGCGAAGAGGACGGCCCAATCAAGGATGCCTGGGATACAGAGGTCTTCCCGGAGCTGGAAGCACTCGAGTCAATTGACTCGATCAAGCTCTCTGAAGAATTCACTTACGAGCTCGTGATCACGGTTGCCGCGAACAGCAGCCGGGAGCAGGCATAGGAGGACGACGAGGAGTTCAGGCGCCTGATCGCCAAATCACTCGGCAAAGAAGCAGGTGAAGTTCTCATTCACCCCTGCCAGAGCTGTCATGGCGGCTCTGCCGTTGGAAGCTCCATCACCGTCATCGAGATCTCACTCAACTGAGAAGCCGATCACACCCGTCGCCCCAAACCGGGGGCGACGGGGCAGGGCTAATAACTTCTACTTGTCATATATAACGCCCTAGGGCGTATTTTAATGTTAAAAAATAATCATTGCAGCGGAACTGCGATTAGATGAGCATATAACGTAACCGAGAAAATAATTTTGTTAAATCCTGACTATCTGAGAATGTTTGAGCATAGCGAGTTTCGCAAGATATCAAGATTTAATAAAATTGTTTTCATCGCGATATGTTATCAGCTCGAAAGTTTTGCCATACTTTATAAAAAGTATGAAAAGAAACTATCTGTTAAAATAGACCCAATGACAAACAACATTCGCACTCGCTTTGCCCCAAGCCCAACTGGCTATTTGCACGTTGGTGGCGTTAGAACTGCCTTGTTTGCATGGCTAGTCGCTAGGCAGAATAATGGCAAGTTTATACTTCGTCTAGAAGACACCGACCAAGCCCGTGAAGTAGAAGGCTCAGCTGAACATCTGATCTCTAGCCTAAAGGCATTGGGTATCAACTATGACGAAGGACCCGACATAGGCGGTCAGTTCGCACCATATAAACAGAGCGAGCGACTAGATATCTACAAACAATGGGCGCAAAAACTAATAGATAGTGGGCGAGCATACGCCGATCCATATACTCGCGAAGAACTACAAGCCTTCCGTGAACAAGCCCAGGCAGCTAAAAAACCATTCCTATACCGCAACCATAGGCCAGAAAGCCCACCGGTCTGGGATGGATCTCAACCACTGCGTTTCAAATCTGATCCAAAACCATATCAATGGCATGACGAGGTGATGGGGGATCTATCAACTGGACCAGAGGTAATCGATGATTTCATACTGATCAAAAGCGACGGCTTTCCAACCTACAACTTCGCACACATCGTTGATGACGCCGAAATGAATATATCGCATGTTATTAGGGGCCAAGAGTTTTTATCCAGCCAACCAAACTACCTAAATCTATACGAATCTTTGGGCCTAGAGCATCCAATTTTTGCTACTATGCCGCACATCATGGCAGCATCTGGTGGCAAGAAGCTCAGTAAACGTGACGGCGCAAAGGATATGTTGGATTACATCAATGAGGGATATCTACCAGAAGCTTTAGTCAGTTTCATCGCCACACTAGGCTGGAACGATGGCACCGAGCAAGAAATCTTTACTGTCAGCGAGTTGATAGAAAAGTTCAGCCTAGCTAGAGTCCAAAAATCTGGCGCACATTTTGACGAAAAACGCCTAGAGTGGGTCAATGGACAGTTCATTCGTCAACTTTCTACCCACGATTTGTATAAAAAAGTGGGTAATTATTGGCCTGACAACGCACAGAATGCGGATGAACAGTATAAACTAGATATCCTAGAATTAGCAAAAGACCGCTTGAAAACACTAACTGACCTACGTCAATTCGGCTATTTCTTTGACGACCCACAACCGAATATGGAATTGATCGATAACAACAAACAACTCAGCAAAATTTCGCCCGAAAGACGAACCGAACTGATACAACAAGCTAGGCTAGCGCTAGAATCTAGTGATTTCACGCCAGTCGCTATACAGGAAACCTTGAATAAACTACTGGAAACAACGGGTGAAAAACCTGGCATATTATTCAGCCTAATCCGAATATACACGACCTGGGCTTCGTTCAGCCCACAACTCAACGACACATTGGCACTGCTGGGTAAAGAAACCGTACTCCATCGTTTGCAACAATAGTATTTTTGTGATATAAATATCGTAACTCTTTATTCGGTCAAACCCTGAAAAAAGGAGTCGTAAGAACTAGTCAACAGACAAGTTTCTAACAATTCGGACAGAGGAGACGCTGTGTTCGTTATCCACCGCAAACTCGACAGACCAGACATAACACGACTATCAACCCCTCCTTCCGAGCGACAGCTTGCCAAAGATCCCGAAAGTGGGTGGGAGTCATGACCAATCATCCGAAGGAGGAAATGCTCGACAAGGTGCCCTTGATCGTAGAGATGGCTTGCGACCAAATGCAGTCTGATTACAGACTCGTTGGCCGCATCCCACAGTTCTCGATCAAACTGCCAAAGGAAGTTAAAAGGTCAATTCGTC
This sequence comes from uncultured Candidatus Saccharibacteria bacterium, assembly GCA_964348805.1. Lineage (GTDB taxonomy): Bacteria > Patescibacteriota > Saccharimonadia > Saccharimonadales > Saccharimonadaceae > JACPYF01. The sequence continues at coordinate 2,544 of CAYGDZ010000061.1, forward strand.
GCACCAGTAAGGAAACAGGGATGACACGTGGGTCTGCAAAGGTTATTTTTGCGACTAACGTGGAAATACAGATGGCTTACCACCTACGCGCTCCTGCCGAGATAAATGTGGAATGCAAGCGAGGAACGCTATACTTCACATTCTCATAGAGCTACGAGGCCATGGAGCCCACGCTCCTCTGTCCTCGTACCAGAATAGTCGAATCATCGACTCGTCTGGTACGATCAGTTATAATAATCCTTATGCTAGTGGGCAAAAAAGAAACACGTCACCACTTTGATGGGGAACTTCATGATAATGATGCTATGCAGGCACCGGCCAAACCAAAGCGCTGGACCCGTCTGCACCAAATATTGCATGATGATCGGGGATTGCGGTACTTTTTTGCTAGCATTTTCATCATAATCGCAACTGGCATAGGTTTGCTAGCTATGCTGTCTACCTACAAAGACCCCGACGTTATCACGCTAGGCACGATTATCCAGAACAAGGTTGACCAAAAATACTATTCACCGCTAACTGGTAATGAATTGCCGGATGAGGCCGCTACAAAACGTGCAGTTACTAGTATGATGCTAGAAAACAGCCCGAGCGCCCGTCCGCAATCTGGATTAAAGGACAGCGGAGTTGTCTTTGAAGCCATCGCCGAAGGCGGAATCACTAGATTTTTAGTGATTTACCAGGAGCAGCAGCCAGCCTTGATCGGACCCGTTCGTTCGCTGCGACCATATTACGTTGACTGGGTTGCCGCATTTGACGCCAGCGTCGGTCATATCGGTGGCAGTTATAATGCACTGCAGGAAGTCAGAAATGGCCAATACCGCGACATCGACCAGTTCTTTAACAGCGGCGCATACTGGCGGGCAAAGGACCGCTACGCACCGCACAATGTCTATACTAGCTTCGAGAGGCTCAATGCCCTCAATGCCAAAAAAGGCTATAATGAATCGAACTTTACAGGTTTTAAACGAACAGCGGTCGAAACCAAAAAACCTACCAAAGCAAAGAAAGCCACGACACCAGAAATCGCCAACCAAATACAGGTCAATATATCTGGTGCATTGTACAATTCCAGCTACGCATACGACGCAGCCAGCAAAACTTATGCCAGGTCCCAGGGCGGCAAGCCGCACGTTGATCGCGAATCGGGCCAAATCGCACCACGCGTTGTTGTGGTTATGAAAATACCAACAGTCCGTGGATTTGAGGACGGCTATCGTGAACAAATGAACACTATCGGTACGGGTGAAGTACATATTTTCCAAAACGGCACACACGTACAAGGTTCCTGGAAAAAAGATGCCAAAAAATCCCAGATCAAATTTGTTGACAGTGCAGGCAAAGAAATCCCATTAGAACGCGGCCAGACATGGCTAACAGCAATCGGAACGGACAAAACGGTAACATGGCAGTAAGCACCTATCACCAGGACCAGAAAGCCAAAACCATATTGCTGTTTTTGGTTCTTCAAATTATCGTTGGCTTGGCACTATGGGGAACATGGTACA
>CAYGDZ010000062.1:0-2501 GCA_964348805.1 uncultured Candidatus Saccharibacteria bacterium
TTCTTACTATCGGGCAAGGTCGCAACTTCAACTTTTCTACGGCGGATTTTCTTCGGGAACAAACAATTTTGCCGAACTGATGCCTTACCTGCATGCCCTGTGGGCGTTTCACGCGACCGAGGCGGGTGAGCAGGGAATGTTATCTTCATGTGGAATTCGTGTTGCTGTTGTTTCTGACAGCGAGGTTACCGTTAAGTGCGGCTCTCGCCAGTACGGAAGACATGCGAATGCATGCCTCTGGGCCGGAATAAGCTGGTTCGAAGCAAATGGATACCGGTTTCATTGGAGACACGTTCGACGCAACACAAACGACCTATCGGTTGAGGCGGACCGTGTCGCCGGGCTCGTTCGGAAACTCATGGTCGAATTCGAAACTTGTGTTTGAGGATAAAATGACATTTTTTGTTCTTCTGTTCGGTCTCCCCTTCCTCTCGCTGGCTATCCTATTACCGTTCATTTTCCGGAAGCGATACAAAGCCGACCGCACCTTCTGGTCAGACCGGCCAGAATGAAGCTCGAACTTACCGTTAGGTGTATTGAGGTTTGAACATTCCACCTAAACGGAGCAAATAAAATGGCCTTGAACGATAATAAAGTGCGTGTTACGTCCTGTTTCGGTGCCGGTTGTGACCTTGGCGTCATGGACGGCCAAGTTAACATGGTCGTGAAGTATGGCATCCAAGAATTTTACATCGTTGCGACCGGCGATTCGCAAGCCGCCCTCTCATTTAGTCAAGGTGGCACCGAAGTTCGCCAGGCATATTATAAAGACCTTGTCACAGAGTACAACCACGCTACAGGTATCTGGTCCTATCCGTCCGGAGACGGTGCTTACGAATTCGGTCATCACCAAGGCGTGATGGCTAATGGTATTCCGGTGATGATTGGGACCGGGCATTCCTATATGGGTCCGAATTCGACGGTTTACACCTACGGTCGCTAACGCCTGCGGCGGGCCAAATAGAGAATCAAAGAGGCTAGAAAACCTAGCCTCTTTTTTTTATTGCGCAAAAGCTGTAGTTGTTGTACTTTTTTATGAAAAGGTTAAACTCACCTATGTGTCACCACCATATCGCACATCACGGGTGAAACATGAACAGATTCATTGTCAAGCTGACACTAGCTCTTGCTGTCCTCGAAGGCTCAGTCGAGGTAACGAAGAAGGATGAAGTTTGGTTAAAGGAACCGTTGCTTATTGTAGCCAAGTCACTGGAACTTTACGACGACCGCGAAACTCAGTATTATTTTTCGGAATACGCCCCCGACGAATTTTTTACTGATTGTATCGTTCAGATGCAAGATAGGTACAAAGAGTTGCAGGATGCTCCGCGACTAATGGGCTTTGAGGATTGGGGAGTGACCCCCGAGGAACTTGACGCCAACATTGCCCTGAATGTGAACTATCGATTTCAACTCAAGGAAATGAAATGTTTTTACCCGCCTTATCGGGTGGGTGAGATTGAAACAACAGAAGAAGAAAATGACAAACTATACAGGTTGATGGACTTGTTAAAGTGTGGGCTCAGCAACACCTACTACGTGAGTGCCAGGCGAGGGTGGATGATGGAACTGCGTAGGCATATGGGGGACGAAGCGTTTTACGCACGTCGGCAAATTCCAGCTACCCCATATTGGCGGATTAAAAATGGATTTTGACATTCCTGTTTTTGTATGGATGGGGCTCGCTTACTTGCTTTTATATTGTTTGTTGCTGGCAATTTTGTCCTGTTGGAACAACGACGGATAAATAAAATGCAAAAAACCGGAGTCGTCTTCCAAGTTGATATTAAGGATTTTTTCAATCCTCTCAACGATAATCACGTCAAGGCTTATTTGCGATGGAAGGCAACTGGATTGTGGCCGGCCGGATTCCTAAACGACAGGATTTACCTTGGCTGGGGATACGAAAAGGTTCTTGAAAAAGCAATGGAGGGCATAACCATTTCCGACACAGCCAGGATGTACACAGACGAACTGAAGCGGGTTAGCGAGGTGATTGGAGCCATCGAGTATCCTGGGTACAGGTTTGTAGTAGAGCCGCTAGAAGACAGATTCACAGTCCACGTCGAGTATACGGAACCGGATATTGTTACTGGGAAACCAGAGTTGCAGAAGGGCCGGCCTCTTTTGTTGGGCCTGGGTGAAACCCAGTGTCAACTGGTCCAGGCGGCGTTTCGTTGTCTATTGGCTAGCATGGAACACAGGTGTCGCGAATGGTTTCGCTGGCGTGGTGAACAGGTGATGTGTCCGCACCGGGATTTAGAGTCTCTTTTCCAGAATGAAACCGGCCGCTTAGTTTAATAGATAAACGCCTGCGGCGAGCTTGAGACTGTGGATTTTTTGGCCGCTTAGTTTAATGGATAAAACATTTCCCTTCTAAGGAAACTTTACGGGTTCGATTCCTGTAGCGGCTAATTAGGTAGTTAATCAAGGGGGTTAAAATGTTTTTTGCTCGTTGTTTCTGTGTTTTTCTTTGGCTGCTTTTTGCGGTCTATGTGGCT
>CAYGDZ010000062.1:2511-3947 GCA_964348805.1 uncultured Candidatus Saccharibacteria bacterium
TATGTGGCTACTATAATCCACATCAAATATTTTGCGGAAAACATCAAAGATACCAATGTGGCTTTTGCTTGTTTCGCTGCTTGCCTTTTCGGAGTTCCATTGTTCCTATTTACGTTTTTCTGCGTGGACCCACCTCGATATAATTCGGTTTGGGGCAATGACGATGAGGACGACGGACCGGCCGGCGAGTGGTGACGCCTGCGGCGGGCTTGATTCAAACGGACCCTTAGCTCAAGAGTAGAGCCGCCAGCTTATTCCTGGCTGACGAGTGCGCGACTCACTCAGGGTCTACTTCTCACAAAGAAAACGGGCGAGGTGAGCTACTGGGTTACGTCTGGCCCAAGCTACTGCCTCCGGATGGTACAGACGATGGGAAACGTGTTTTCTGAGTCAATCAACAAAGGGAAACGAAATGGACAGCCAATCAAATAAGCAGGGAATATTGTCGTCTGCAATTGTTACTGAGGTTCGTAAAGAAACAGAGCGACAAAAGGAATTAGATATTATTCGGAACAAAGCCGTTGAGGAGATGGTTAAATGCCACGGCCACGAAAACGTAAGTTCTACTGAGATTAACCTTTACCTGTTTCACGGTAAGGACGGCAACACCTACCTGGGGTTCGGTAAAGATGCTACTGAAGCCGGCTGTCTCCTTGAAGCCGAGTATCCTGGCTGCCTGAATTTGAAGGATACATTCCCTGCTCAATCAGGTACGCTTCTCAAGGTGTCTAAGAAGTACGGGATGTATATTTTGGACGAAGTTGATGTTCGCAAGAATGATAAAAGGAGCATGTCATGAACGCGGAACAAAAGAAAAAGCTTCGTATCGATATTGCTAAGGATGTCTTGGCTCGTTTATGTAAAAAGAAATCGATTGTGCCCACCAATAATACATACGTGTGGGTTGACAGTGGTGTTCAGGATGAATTTTATCAAGATGAAAATAAGGAGGACACAGAACAAGCTCGGCAACATATCGATAAACTCACAGAAAAATGCAAAGTTTGTGCTTTAGGTGCTTTGTTTGTGGGATATGTAGCTATCAAAAACAAAGTGATGGTATATGAATTTTTTGATTCAGACTCCATATGTTCGGTCGAAAATAAACTAAAGAATGCTTTCAGCAAGTCTCAAATGGAACTGATTGAGGCTGCTTTCGAGGGCCGATACGTGAACGATTTACATTCCGAAAAACCGATAGATAACATTTTTGCTTTTTACAAAACGTATCGTTCTCCACGACAACGAATGACGGTCAAGAGTCCATGTTTGAGGACTTGGCCGACGCTTCGCCCCTTCTGTCCCGGTGCATCTCGCTCCAGTTGTCGCGCCGGGGGCTTGCCGAATCCTTTGCCGCACGCGCCCTTGAAATCGCCCGCGCCGAGGGGTTGGACGGACAGCCCTTAGATGCGTACGTGAAGCTGGCGAAAGAATGC
>CAYGDZ010000063.1:0-3928 GCA_964348805.1 uncultured Candidatus Saccharibacteria bacterium
GTATTTTACTAACGATATCCTTGAGGTTGATATTCCTTGTCCCCTTTTCACCAAGCAACCTACTTAACTGGGTGGAGTTCTCCATATCTACGATTGCAATCTTCATAGCAATTGTCGTGCTATCAATATTATCTGGATACTGTTCAAATGATTTCTGAGTAAACCCATTGTCGATACCATAGCGAGGGTCGTCGTGCATATCCTGAACAACTTGAGCTAGGTCTTTATTTGAGAAATGATTAGTTTTGAGGTCTTGCATAACAACTTTCTCCGGGTTGTTGCAAAACGAGGTGCAACCACATACTTTAATAAGTTGCTTAGACCTAACACCTGCTTACGCAAGGCTTGTATGTGGCTGCATGATATGCGTAAGGCCACAACAAACGTTGTAGATTCAGGTGTTATATTTATGTCTAAGCAAGTCCGATTATAGCAGGGCTTCTCTGAACAGTAAATTACAACGAATTATACAAAAGGAGAGAGTTAGCAGAGAGATTTTCAGTTTTTCGCTATAATATAATTATGGTATCAAGAGCTGAAAAAAATGATAAATGGCTTGAAAGTGAGCATAAGAAGCTGCACAATTCGACTTTTCCTGAAGATACTACACCATTCGGAAGACCAACTGACGTCGCACTCCACACTTTCCTTGATAAGTTTCTCGAAGATTATAGCTGGCGAGAAGATATCTTTAGAGATGAAATTGAAGTATCTGTTTTTAATGATGGGAAACGAGAATTATCTCAGCAATATAAGTACGATATTTTACGCTGGCTTCGCAAAGAGTCATATATACACTTCACTAATGTCCAGGATAGTGGTTCTGTGCTCGTAGGTAGTGTAAAAGACATCGAGTTATATGAGTTACTTGCCACACTACATCCAAAAATCATACCAGCTGATATTGTCTACTCGCCTTCGACAAAGATAGTTATCTTTAATGGTAAAAGGCATCGAATGCAACAGGGTGACACTTATAAAATTTTCCACCTCCTCGCTACCAACCCCAACGAACGTATTACAAAAGCTCAAATATGGCGTTCTATAAATAAACGCCAAACGATTAAGCGAGAAGTAGGTAGTTTCAGTAGCCTTATAGCTCGAGTCCGTACCTCTGTAGGAGCTAGTAATGATGAGATTTTACTAAAAGACGAAGTGACACTAAACGGACAAGTAAAAATATCTGATTGATACAACTGAATCCGTACAAATTTTAGTACTTTTTAGTTATCCTCGCCCCTGTTATTTTTGAAGATTCCGAATTCGACACTTTTTAAAGATAGACGGATAATAGACCACAAGAGCTTGCGAGTGACCATCTTGACACTCCCCAACTCTTCCAAGGATAAGAAAATTACTACTAATTAATATATAGGCATTCGCTGTAACTGCTACTGATTATAAATCAGGAGCATTGTTAGCTAGTGCCAAAAGGAGCCATACAATGACTAATAAAGAAAAAAATAAAGCGGTCGCATATATGCGTACCAATAAAGTCGAAGTCGGCAACCAGCTCGGTGACCTCGACAAGCAATATCAAAAAATTTTAACGTTCGCTAGTTCTGAAAATATATGTATTGCGAAGAGCTTTGCTGATTACGGTAAGGATAATCGGTCAAGCCTTCACGATATTCTGGCCTATTGTCGTAGTGACGGAGAAATAAGTATGGTCATCGCAACGAATCAAACAAGACTCTCACGTAAGCTAGAGGATTTTAAGATATGGGAGTCACTATTTGCAGCTACTGGTGTGAAACTCAGATTCGTTCAGCAGCCTACTATGGTTGATTTTGATAAGTTCTTGAAGAGTTTCATGACCTCAATAGCTAAAATTGACGCTGAAAATCGCAGAGAATGCGCCAAACGAGGTTTCCTAGAGCGTTCAAGGGCTGGTTATTCTATCCAAAAGCCTCCTATAGGCTACATGCGGAGTCAAACACGCGGAGTGTTTGTAAAGACGAAAAACGCATCATATCTTCGTAACAGTATAGTCAAATATCTAGATGGCAAGTTGAGTACCGATAGCCTGCAATATGCAGTGTCAAGCTTATATCCAGCGAACAAGACGCTAAGCAATAGTCAATTCAAGAAGATAGTTACAAATCCATATTATGTGGGATACGTCTGCTATAACGGCGAAAAATATCATGGCTTACACGAGCCCCTACTAACTGTGGCTGAATATAAAAAACTAATTAAAATACTAGGCTAGTAAGGCAGTCGTCAGAACTTAGATATGTCCGAGCATTCAACAAAGAAAAAGAAGGAAAAGGTAGTCCCCGCGTATGTTGAGGCTTCATTAATTATCTCTTTGAAGGAAGCCAGAAAAATCATTGGTGTTGATGCTCGTACGCTTAGCGATGATGAACTGATGGTTGCAATATTGCAGTTAACGGAGTTAGCTTCGGATTTATTGAAGTCATCTAACATTTCTCTAGAAAAGCAATTATAATAATTTATACAACAATGAAAGATATTAAGCAAGCAAAGCCACTCAAGAAAAAAGCCCTTGGTTACTTACGTATCTCTGACAAAAAACAGATAAAGGGAGAAAGTAAACACAACCAAAAGGCTTCTATCCAAAACTATGCTGACCGAGAAGGTGTAGAAATTATCAAATGGTTTTATGATGAAGCGAAGTCAGGAAAAAACACTGAGCGTGATGAGCTGCAAAATCTTTTAAAAACTGCCTTAAAAATGAGAGGCACGATTGATTATGTAATAGTCTACAAGATGAACCGCGCTAGTCGTGACTTAGATACTTATATAACAGGCATTCGGTCGGTTTTGAAAGGTAAGGGTATTACAGTTCGCTCTGCTACAGAACATTTTGATGACAGCCCAATGGGTAACTTCATTGAAAACCTGCATGTCATGGTCGGCCAACTTGATAATGAGAACAAACGAGAAACTGTAATAGATAATATGGCTCGCCTCGCAAAACAAGGTTATTGGCAACATAAACCTATCAGAGGGTATAACGCAGTCAAAATTAAAAATAGCGAAGGCCTACCCCGTCCTAGTATGAAAATGAATGGCGAAGCAGAAAAGGTAAAAAAGGTATTATTACGATTCAACAAGGGTGATATGATTATTGCCGAACTTTGCAGATATGCGACAAGTAACGACCTGTACGGTCAAAACGGTAAACCGATGAGTCAAGAGGTACTGACTAGAATGCTCAAAAGACCTGAATATGCAGGCTTTGTGTGCGATAAATTCACAGACGACAAGCCTGTAAAAGGCAGACACCCTGCTCTCATAGAGGAGGATATTTATTGGCAAAACCAAGAAATACTCAAAAGCAAAAATAAAGATTATTTAATCGGCTTAAAACACCATGAAAAGAATGAAGCAGCTCCATTGAGCAGATTTATTAAGTGTTTTAACTGTCATGAAATTATGACTCGAACTAATCCAGGTGGTAAGTATCGTTACTACTGTGCCAGAAAATCATGCCGTGGTACTGGTTCAGTAACAACAGAACTCTTACATGCTGAGTTTGAACAGTATCTTATGAGTATCGCCCCAAAGCCAGGAACACTGCGGTTGATGAAAGAGATACTTAAACGTACTTCCGTAAAAGAGCTAGGAAATATTAACAAAGATTTAGGTGAGCTACATACTAAATTAGAAGCATTATCAGCCGAAAGACTCTCTGCAATTAGGAAAAGCTTAAAAGACGACTCATATAAAGATGATATGAAAGACGTCATTGATACTATAGACACTGAAAAGTTAGAGATTCAACTACAAATCAATGAATTAGAACAGCAGCAAACAATTAGCGAATCAAACATTGAATACGCACTAAACTTCATGGCAGATACATCAAAACAGTGGTCTGATGCCTCACTCAATACCAAGCAAAACATTCAGAGTCTAATATTTCCTAGTGGTTTTGAATATGACATAAAAAGCCATAACT
>CAYGDZ010000064.1:0-3817 GCA_964348805.1 uncultured Candidatus Saccharibacteria bacterium
TTTTTGGTGCCGACATTCGGGGGTTCGAATCCCTCCACCCCAGCCATGAAAATAGACCAGCATTTGTTGGTCTTTTTTCATGCTTACTGTGAGTCCGAGCGCACGAGTGTACATTCGGGGTGAGAAATGCCTGTGGCATTTCGCAAGGCCGGAAGCGCGGATGACGAATGTCACCGAGCTGAGGCGGGGTCGCGAAATTTTCCAAAGGAAAATATTTGTGACTCGAATCCCTCCGTCCCAGCCAAGAGAAAACCATTGAAATACACCTTAACCACCCCTAGCCATGTAGATAGTCCACTAAACGTGGGCTTTTTACATGGCTTTCATCGTATGACATAATATTAATTATAAGTTTCCTATAAACCTCGTACCTCTGGGAGAATTGGTTATGGTTCGTCTCAAGAAAGTTTGGCAAGTTGTAAATCTGTACATACTTTGGATTCTTTTTTTTGGATCCCTTGTACTAATGGCCTACGATCGCTCAGGCACACTCACTGATGTGTTGATTTACGTCGTGGTTGCACTCGCGTGGTTGCTATACCTGATTACATCCAAATTCTGGGAGATTGTGGATATGACTGAAACCGAGAGCGACACTCGACAGGCAATTGGAGTTACAGCCGTAGTATGTCTCTTGTGGCCCTTGATTTTCATCGCTATGACGGTTTCTATACCTTTTTTGGGCCACAGCAAGGAGACACGGTCATCAAACCAACTTCAATTATTCGAGGCTTAAGCCTCGATACCAAGGCGATCTGAGCTGCAACGCTCGGATCGCCTGTTTTCTTTTCCTACTTGCCTAAAACACCCCACACAGGTATGCTATAGACATAATTTTAATGGGGAGATATCCATGGAAGCATTACACAAACTAGAAGATCAGTTATCTGGTCTGTTCAAAGATTTACCGGCACTACCAAAAGGCGTTAAAGACGCGCTAGTACAGTACTGGCCATACTTGGCGCTACTACTGGGTGCACTGCAAATATTTGCAGCCTGGGGGCTATGGAACCTCGCTAGCTATACAAACGCATGGCTAGACTATGCCAGTCGAGTTGCCGGCACACCTGTAGGCTACAGCGATGCTGAAAAGATGGTTATATATGGTGGTGTTGTGCTGCTAGTAGCTAACGCAGTTATTTTCTTTATGGCATATTCACCACTACTAAAGAAAGCTAAAAAAGGCTGGGATCTGTTGTTCTTAGCAACAATCATCAACCTAGTTTATGGTCTTGTTCAGATCTTTATGACCGGCCGTGGTTTTAGTAGTTTCATCGGTAGCCTAGTTGGTACTGCAATTGGATTGTACCTATTGTTCCAAATCCGTGACCGCTACGCAGCAAAAGCTAAAAAAGCTGCAAAAACTAGCTAGTTTTAATTCGTCTATAACTAAACGCTCGCGCCACGCGCCAGCCCGCATGAGAGTCGGTGTCAAACTGGTAAATATGACCATCTTTGACCTCGGCAACCTGTATCAGGGCAGGGCGATACGGTGTGAGCGTTTTGTAATACGCTAAATCAGCATCGTTCACATTCGAGCGGCCAGGATAGATTTCTTTGAACTTGTCACGAGCAAATTCATTAAAATAATCAACTTCGCCGCGAGGTGGCAAAAATAGCTCTGCCTTTAAGCCCATACGCGTGATGATCTTTCGTATGTCACCTAAATTTAAACGTGCCTGGCCGGTAATGTATACATATAATTGCTTGTTTTTTGTCAAAAAGACCGAGGCAGTTGAAACATGACTAACAGGGGCATTTGCTATCAATACTTGTTTAACATCAACAACCAGCCCGAACTTTTCTCGTGCTAGCTCTTCGAGGGCTAGTCCATCATAGGTTGTCTGCATACTACTAGTATATAATAAAAGACAATGTTGGAGTACGAAAAGCGCTATAAGACACTGAATTCTGCGCAAAAGCAAGCAGTTGACCATATTGATGGCCCTATGATGGTTATTGCCGGGCCTGGAACTGGCAAGACTGAACTACTGAGTATGCGTGCAGCAAATATCTTGCGCAGCACTGATATGAATCCAGGCAATATATTGTGCCTAACCTACACCGAGAGTGGTGTTCGGGCCATGCGTGAACGTTTGATCGACCTGATAGGTCAAGATGCATACAAGGTAGCGATTCAGACCTTTCACGGTTTTGGCAGCGAAATTATCAGCAACAACCCCGATTACTTTTACAGTGGTGCAGATTTTCGCCCAGCCGACGAGCTATCGACATATGAAATTTTACACAGCATCTTTACAAAATTACCACACGACAATCCACTGAGCGCCAAGTTAAATGACGAGTTCAGCTATATGAATAAGGTTAAAGCTAGTATATCCGACTTTAAACGTGCTGGTCTGACGCCAGATGAGATACAACGCCTGGCACATCATTCATTAGGATTTATAGAATTTGCCGAACCAAAGATCCAAGATTTTTGGCCTAGCAAAATAGACAAAAAAATCATTGCCAAAATGGAATCCTTGATCACAAATTTAGAAAAATATGACAGCGAACCAACAAATGTTCCGAACACCGTCCCGCTAAGTGATATATGCATTCAGCAACTAAAATCTGCGGCAACTACAGCTAGTGAAACGGGTAAAACAAACGCAATCACGAATTGGAAAAGTCAGTGGCTAGAAAAAGACAGCGAAGGTGCATTTGTTTTTCGAGACCGAAAGCGTCTGCAACAACTAAACGCCGCCAGCAGTATTTACCAAGATTACCTATCGGCAATGCAATCAGCTAAACTATATGATTACGACGATATGATTCTGCGGGTGGTGCATGCACTAGAAATATTCCATGACCTACGGCTGAACCTGCAGGAGAAATATCAATACATCATGGTTGATGAATTCCAGGACACAAACGGTGCACAGATGCGAATTTTGCAGAGTTTGATTGATATACCTACAGGCGATTCACCAAACATCATGGTGGTGGGCGACGACGATCAGGCTATTTACAGTTTTCAGGGCGCAGATATCAGCAATATATTGGGCTTTGAAAAACTGCTACAAAAGCCTCGCATCATCACCTTGAAACAAAACTATCGCAGCCCAGAGTCGGTATTGAATGATTCTCGTAGCGTGATCACACAAGGCGAAGACCGTCTAGAAAATCAGTTAAAAACTATAGACAAAGCACTAACCACGCAGCAAAAAAGCACTAACCAAGCTGTTGATTACACAGCATACAGCTCTCAGGCTGCAGAGTTTTTGTCTGTCGCCGAACGTATCAAACAATCTATCGACAAAGGCACAGACCCGAATAATATAGTCGTGCTAGCTCGTGGCAAAAAAGACATATTGGCGTTCTTGCCATATATGCAGCATCAAAAAATAAAGGTTAGCTATGAACACGACGAGAATATCCTAGACAGTCCGCCAGTTGAAATATTGTTGCAGTTGTCCCAACTAGTTCTAAATATTCATGACGGAGACATAGACGCAGCAAACACTCTGATGCCTACAGTTTTATCACACAAAGCGTTTGATATCGAACCTCGACAATTATACAAACTAAGTCTGACTGCCTACAAAGAAAGGCAGACATGGCTAGAGGCGATGCTGGAGACAGAAGGTCAACTACTATCAGTTGCAGACTGGCTGCTACGCGTCTCTCAGCTAGTGCCAACAACTCCGGTAGAGCACATGATAGACATGTTATTCGGGTCAATTGTCGATTCAGAGTTTACTTCGCCTCTCAAAGATTACTTTTTCTCGAAAGAACAGCTGATTGATAGCCCAGATAATTACCTAAACCACCTGCAAGCCCTGGCAACTATTCGCACGAACATACGTGAATA
>CAYGDZ010000065.1:0-3628 GCA_964348805.1 uncultured Candidatus Saccharibacteria bacterium
CTGTTATATATTAAGATATACATTTCTGCAAAAGAGCACGGGTTGATCCTAAAAAATATCAGGAGAAAACATGACTAAGACAACAAAGACTTACAGTGAAACAATCAAAAATACTCGTCGTGATATGAGTTTTATCGAGGGACTTGCCAGCAAAGTATTGCATTACCCAATTGTCGCCCTAACTCTAGATACTTTAGAAAAAACACTTTTTAGGATTGTTCCTATGCAATTTGGTTTGATGGCATCTATTGTTATAGGCGCACTGACAATTTTTGTAGCCTATAGCTACGGTTATCAGCTAGTCAGTCTATCAGTTCTGGGCTATGTATTTGTATTGGGATACACAGTAGGTCTGGTATTCCAATACGTTAGTTCACTGATTAGCCAATCAAAATAGCTTAACGAATTGCAATATGAACTTCGTTGTCGTCCGCTTCATCTAGATCTTTTATAGATAGGTTACCTGTGTGCGACGAGGTCTGTTTTTTATCTGTATTGACCTTTTGGGAGCCTGCTGGGACAGGTTTTGGCTCGGACATTGTCATAGTAGTCTTTTTATTCTTGTCACCTTTATTAGATGCCTGAGGCTTTTGCTGAGATATTTTCTTGCGCTTTTCCAACCATTCGTCGAGAAATGATGAGCTGCTAGACGATTGCTTACCTTCACCCTGCAGCTGTCCAGAGATACTAGGAGATGGTTTAGCACTAGCACCTAGTCGAGAAAATATCTCCTGCTCGACTTCGGACCTAGGGCGACCATATTTTGCAGCAGATAGCTTCTTCATAGCATCAGCCAGATCAGGGTTCGCGTGTGCACCCCCTAATGGTGGAAGCCAGCTCATACTAAATGGTGCTGACGGTGTGTTGTTAATCATTACATTGGCAATAGATTGGTAGTTTGGTAGTTTTATCATATCCTGAGCATCAAATGTTGGCTCGAATCGCTTTACCAATAGCTCAGCGTCAGTTGTACCTATACGACCGCTGATTACTGTTCCAACGTTGCCTATGATAGCCTCTCTGACCTTGTCAGTTAGCTGAGTCATGAACTGGTTACCTAGTATTAAATTCAACCTATATTTACGCACCTGCGATAGCATGGATTCAAAATTGTCTGTGGCAAAATTCTGAAACTCGTCTACGTAAAGACAAAAGTCTTCACGCTGTTCTGGTGATATGTCATCCCGACTCATTACGGCGGCTTGAAACTTCATAACAAATATCATACCTATTAGACGAGAGTTTAGCTCACCCATTTTACCTTGGCTTAGGTTAACGACTAGGATCTTCTTGTTATCCATAATGTCACGCAGGTTAAAGCCACTCTTTGCTTGACCCATAATATTTCGCATCATAGTGTTGGACATAAATGGACCAAATTTACTAACAACCCAGCTAGTTACCTCACCGGACTCATTGGATCTCTTTGACGCAGGATACTCTTTAGTCCAAAAATCGAGTACATTTTGGTCGGTGACATACTTTAATTTACTCTTATAAAATTCATCATCAACGAGTAGCTTAGGTATATCAATGAATGTCCCTCCGTTTGGATCAGACATTAGGAGCAGTGCGCAGTTGCGAAATATGTGCTCTAGCCGGGGGCCCACTATGCCAGTGTGACCTGGGTCGTACAAACCATACAGCATGTTTATGGCCTCTTGAATCAAAAAATCCTTTTGATCGGGATTATCAAACTCGAACATATTTAAACCAATTGGATTGGTCATATCGCCAGGGTTAAAGTATATAACGTCCTCTACACGATCCTTTGGTATCATACCCATCAGTTCTTCGGCGGCATCCCCATGCGGATCAATAAATGCAAATCCTCTACCCTCTAACATATCCTGAAGAGCTAGGTTTTCTAGCAGTACGGTCTTACCAGTTCCAGTTTGACCTATGACATACGTATGGCGGCGACGATCATTTTCACTCAGTCTTATTTCTTTTTTAGTACCACGAAAGACGTTGACACCTAACAGCAACCCTTTGTCTGGTACAAAATTTGGACCGTCAACTTGTTTGGCAGCTTGCCGCTCAACTTGTGACGTAGGAATACTGCTCTGATCTGGTAGGTGGAAGATTGTCGCCAGCTCTATACTATTTAATATATTGCTCTTTATATTCTGGGGAAAGAACCTAAATATAAATGCTGTTGTAAATTGTTCAATGTTGTTAGTAACACTGAATTTGAATCCGTTTTTATTCGGTGCATCAAATAATGAGAACGCTGCTACTACATTTTTAACTAGTGATTGTGACTGCGCCGCAGTGTTGGACGATGCAATAACCCGTATCAAAGTCTCATAGGCCGGATAACGTGTTTTTTCTTCGATTGAATCAATGTGTGACTGTTCTAGCGAACTTACTTGGTGATCACCACCACCTTCTTTTTTATCCGACGGGTCTGGTGGTTTCCATAGCATCTCCAGTAAACCTGTACCAATTGGTTTACCCCCAGCCTTACCTTTTTTGCCTTGCCTAATCTTTTGTGCGGTTTTATTAGACGTCTTTGACCAACCTTCTGGGGCAGGCCTCAGTAATATCTGTATTGCAGCACCATCATCTTTACCTGCGCCTGACAGAGCATTTAGTAGCGCTATCATGGCGTCACGCTTTGACTCTTCGAATGTTGCAATAGGATATGAATAGTCGTTTTTTAGTGTTAGCTCACCACCAATAGTCCCGCTAATCCTACCAGTTCGGCTAAATATATTTTGCTCTTCTACTTCCTCTAGAGTTGCTGCTGGATATGCCGCAGAAATTGCCTGACGTATAACATCGATTAATACGACTGGAACCACTACATAGTAATTAACCATACCGCCTTTGACTGTTACCTCAAAAGCAATATGTCGCTGTCCGAATAATTTGCTCTTGAAACCTTTTGTGGCTGTACTAGCGATGATGTTGTACATTACCTGGGCCTGCGAGATAGCTTCTTGGGCAACATCACGAGCATCCCTACCGCCGCCTTCGATATCATCACTGCTTGGTGGCAAGTGTATACGCATAGGAATCATCTTTAGCCCTCGTTCGTAGTTTTTCGCCTCACGCAGCGACTGTCGATACAAAAAATAAACCCCAGCAGCAACTGCCGCCGCTATCGATCCAAAAACAAAAATACTGATTAAAAGTCCTGCCACCTGCTTGCTACCTTACTCCGACTCATCGGGCATTTTCACTTGTTTGCCATACCGTTTTTGCATGTAATCTGCCTGAAGCTTGCTAACCTCTCGCTCTTTTGCGTACGGATCGCCTTTTGTGGCATTTATGACTTTCTTTGCTTTGTTAACCCATTCTTTTTCAATAACGTCATCGTCTGCAGCTGCTACAGGTGTTGGTGTAGCAGATATCGCACCACTGCCAGAATCTTGAACTGGTTGAATAGTAGGCAGAGCAAGCGTTGTGGCATCTGCAGCAGCCTGCGGAGCATTCAATGTTCCACTGCGTTCACCCGATTCATTACCCCCTAGTTGCTCTAGTGCCCCTATAGGAAATTTTTCCATTTTCCGAGTATTGTCAGGTGAAGCCAAACTTTCTGGGTTTTGCTCGGGCTGATTAGGACCATGCTCTAGGTTATTTGATTGGGGTTCCATATAGCTCGATTATATCATAATTAATA
>CAYGDZ010000066.1:0-3568 GCA_964348805.1 uncultured Candidatus Saccharibacteria bacterium
TCTATCCATAATGTCTATGTATTTTAAAGATCGAGCGACTGCTGGTGCAGAGATTGCAAAGCAACTGATGCAGTATCGATACGAGAACTGTATTGTGATCGCACTCAGCGAAGGCGGGGTAGCGGTGGCCGAGCCAATTGCGACAGAGTTACACTGTTTGATGACGCTGCTACTGCTAGAAGATATCAAGATACCGGGTGAACCAGAGCCTTTTGGCTCGGTGAATCAAAATGGTAAGTTTACTAATAATTCATTTTATTCAGCTGGTGAGATAGAGGGAATGTACAGCGAGTTTCATGGTCTGTTCGACCAGCAACAGCGCGAGAATATATCACATATGAATGCATTGTTGGGTGATGGCGGTATTCTGAGTCCACAAATGGTAAAAGATCGTGTCGTGATATTAGTTGCCGATGGTTTACTGAACGGTGCGTCGCTGGATGCAGCTATGGAATTTCTGAAACCTATCCGTACGAACAAGATTGTAGTTGTTACGCCTCTGGCAACACGTATTGCAACTGACAAGATACATTTGTTGGCGGATGAGATATATACCTTGGCGATTAATGACGACATGCTAGAGGTAGATCACTACTTTGAAGACAATAAATTGCCTACGCGAGAACAGACAGTAGCCAAAATAAACCAAGCGATTTTGAACTGGAAGTAGTGCATTTTCGTGGTTCTAGCTATTGAAATGCTAGACGTTCATGTGTAGAATAAAAAGCAACACTAAGACAAATCTAAGGTTGATGGGAGATTATGTTAGACGTTTTTATTACTAGTAGAGTGCGCCGAAAAATTATTGTGGTATACGCAAAGTACCCTGATTTTCGCACCCACGTACGTGGTCTAGCAAAACTAATCAAAGAAGACCCCGGCAATATCCAACGTGAACTAAAACGCCTAGAAAAAGTCGGTTTTCTGACTGCTGAAAAGCAAGGTAATACAAAGATCTATTCAACCAACAAGAGTTTTGCAATTTTCAAAGAGCTGCAAAACATCGTTATAAAGTCACAGCAAGCGCAAACAGCACGTGGCAAGCGGCCACCAGTCAGTAACGAACCTTCAATGTGAACATCTTTCTAGAGTTACTGCGCAGACGAGGACTAAAAACCAAAGCCCAACGTGAGGCTTTTTTGCTGCCCGATTACACTGACCTGGGTGATCCATTTAAATTGCCCGACATGAAACAGGCGGTCACACGTCTAAAGTTCGCTCACAAGAACAGTGAAAAAGTAGTCATATATGGTGATTACGACATAGATGGCCTGAGTGCAACAACGCTGTTATTTGATGCATTCTCACAATTTGGTTTTGACGTTTCGACATTTATACCTAGTCGTTTTGATGATGGCTATGGGCTCAGTAGTGATGCGATTGAGCGTTTACATGAAGATGGAGCACAGCTAATCGTAACAGTTGATTGTGGTAGTTTGAGTATTGACGAGATTGCAGCGGCAAAGAAACTAGGTGTCGATGTGATTGTAACCGATCACCATAATTTGGGGGATAAGTTACCCGACGCAGTTGCGGTTATCAACCCAAAACGAGACGATCATGATTATCCATTTCGAGATTTTTCTGGTGTCGGTGTCGCATTTTCGCTAGTTCGAGCTATGCAACAAAAGATCAAAGGCATAGAAGCTGGTCATGAAAAATGGCTACTAGATTTGGTAGCGCTGGGTACTATTTGCGATATCGTTCCACTGCTAGGTGAAAATAGGACAATGGCTTTTTGGGGGCTAAAGGTTATGAGTCAAACACGTCGGCCAGGTATCCGGGCATTGATGGCAGTTTCAAAGATTAACCCGCACGAGGTAACCGCACGCAGCCTAGGTTTTGGTCTAGGTCCTAGGCTCAACGCCAGCGGACGACTGGATACAGCTCAGCTGAGTCTAGATCTGCTGACAACAAATGACAATGGCGAGGCCCTGCAGCTAGCGCAAGAGCTAGATAGTATGAATCAGATGCGACGAAAAGAACAAAACAGAATATTTCAGGAAGCGTCAATCACAGTACAACAATATAGCCAGGACGAAGTGTTGGTTCTGAGTGGCAAGAGCTGGAATCACGGTATTGTTGGTATTGTTGCTGCCAAATTTTTAGAAACATATCAAAAACCAACCTTTGTCATGCAAGAGGTTGGTGATGAAACCAAGGGTTCGGCGCGTAGTTTTGGTGATTTTAGTGTTGGCGAGGCGATTCGGGCCAGTGAAACCCACATAATAAAAGGCGGCGGGCATAATATGGCTGCTGGTGTTACGTTGAAAACTACAAAAATAGTGGCGTTTCGAAAAAGTGTCAACGAATATTACAAGAGCTTAAAATTAACTGATCAAAAAAGACATTTGTTGCCGGTTGCCGAGGTGAATTTAGATAGTTTTAGCGGTATCAACGAAGAGTTGGTAAATGAGATGGGTCAACTAGAACCATTCGGCCAGGATAATCCGCAGCCAATATTCATGATTACAAACTTGACGGTTGTCAATGTGCGAAAAATGGGCGATCAAAACCAACATGTCAAACTAACCCTACGTGATAATGCTGGCAAGGACATGCAATTCTTGGCATTTGGTGCACCAGATCATTTCTATGCAGATACTGGACAGTCGGTAAATATTTGGTGCACATTGGACATAAACGAGTGGATGGGTAATCGCAGTGTCGAAGGACGATTACTAGAACTTTCGATTGATTGATCTATAGCATCTAAACTTTCAACGTATTGAAAACTTGGGTACTACACCAGGTTTTTAGGGAAACCTGGCAAACCCTTCCGAACTAGGTTCGGCTGTGCTCACTGCTTCTTTCGGCTGCCGTCATGGCCTCGCTAGGCGCTTCAGGAGCCACTGGGATCTTGGCGAGCTTGCTCTGCCCGAGATAGGTGAACAGCAAGGCGAACACCATCGCCGTTGCGCTCGTAAGGAGTAAGAATCCACTCTGCGGGTCTGGCAAGTAAATGCCAAACAGCAGGGCAGGGATCAGCGCGATGATTGCGATGGCGGCCATGTGGCCGACGCTCCTTTGGATGGTGCTTGCAGCGATCAGGCAACCGACCAGCAGGCCGATTGCGACGTAGGCAACGATCGAGGGCAGGTTGCCGCCCAGGTAGATCGCTACGTTGTTGCCGCCGGTGATCATTTCTGCACCATCACCCCACGTGGCGTTGACGTTTTGGGAAATCACAACTGCAAGCATTACGGCTGCAGCTCCTATTCCGCAGTTCATTGCCTTCTTGGTTGACATACAGTTCCTTTCGGAGGAGGTTGAATTGTGAAACACAGGTCTTTCTAGCGAAAACTCCACTAGAACTTTTATATTATACTACAAAAAATTGAAAAAAGCAATACCTATAAGTGTTGCATATCAGTTATCTATCTGTTAAAATTACTAGCTATATGGTACAAGTTACAAGAAAAGACGAGAAAGAAGCAAACGAAAACCTCATTCGCCGATTTAACCGCAAAGTATTACAGAGCGGTATCTTGGCGACTGCAAAAGGCAATCAGCGTTTCAGTAAACCTATCAGCAAGACCGAACGTCGCAAGAAAGCAATCATTAGGAA
>CAYGDZ010000067.1:0-3342 GCA_964348805.1 uncultured Candidatus Saccharibacteria bacterium
ACTTTATACAAAATGTGTTCTAAAATAGTATTAAGAATATAGATTTCTAAGAATCAATAGAAACGAAAGAGGAATAATTAAATGAGTAATACAGCCGAGGTGGAAGTTACCAGCCCAGATATTAAAGGGGCTGTTGATAATGTCTTGAAAAGCATCGACCGCGAACGTGAACGCGAGATTATTGCTCGTCGTTTCGGCTTGTATGACCGCAAAGAAACTTTGGAACAGATCGGTGAAATGCTGGGTATTACCCGTGAACGCGTACGCCAACTAGAAAAAGCTATCCTAATCCGCCTAAAAATCGCTGCCGAAGACGGTCAAGCTGATGTCGCGAAACTAGAAAAAGAATTCATCAAACACCTATCAGAAATGGGTGGAGTTGCTCGTGTCAAAGATTTGAGCACAAAGATCAAACCTACTGCGGACGCTCGTGACCACTCGCACGTGGCATTCGTATCAACACTAGCGCCAAACCTAGCCGTAGTTGACGAGAACGATGACTATTTCCAATCAGTTGGTCTAAAAGAGCACCACGACAACAAGAAGATCAAAGAGAACATTGACACTGTATACAAAGCTATCAAGGACCTAAAGGGCAAGCCAGTTACTATTGACGAGCTATTCGCACAAGTCAGTGGCTTTGAACACCCTGCAAACGTTCGTGCAGCCGCAAGTGTCAGCAAGCACATTGCTAATCTAAAGGACAAATGGGGACTAGTAAAGAACCCATTAGTTAACCCAAAAAACATTCGTGACAAGATCTACGCAATCCTAGCCGAGAATGGTAAGCCAATGCACTTTAGCAAAGTTGCCGAAGCTATCAAAAACAGTGATTTCAAACGACGTCACGTCACACAGCAGGCTATCCACAACGAACTGATCAAAGACGGCCGCTTCGTCCTAATTGGCCGCGGTATCTACGCTCTGAGCGAATGGGGTTATTCATCTGGTACAGTTGCTGACATCATCAGCGATATCCTACGAAAAGAAGGACCGCTGCACCGCGACGACATCGTACGCAAGGTACTAAAGAAACGTCAGGTCAAAGAAACTACAATCCTATTGAACCTACAGGGTAAACCTCAGTTCAAACGAGTTGCACGCGCAACTTATGGTCTAGCAGAAGAGAAATAATCGCTATTCTACAATTAACAGATCAGCAAGTAGTTGCGATTACATCTGATTTGGAGGATAATAAGAGATAGATGTTGGGCTCAATTTTCGAATTTTTATTACAATGGTATGTCTGGATGCCAATCGTGGCAGTTTTGCTGTATTTGACGTGGCGCAATAACAAAAAGGCTACTCATATCCAAGCTGTTGACCCAGTACTATTAGTACTAGAAATTCCACGCACAAACGACAAGCAAGAGCTGGCAGCTGAACAATTATTCGCCAGCTTGCACGGTATTCTGCGTGACAAATCAGAACTGCGCGAGAGCGGGGGAGTCCAGGAGCACATCAGTTTCGAGATGGCCTCAGTCAACAAAATGATCCGCTTTTATGTATGGACACCAAAGCACCTGCGTAACTTTGTCGAGGGCCAAATATACGCCCAATACCCAACAGTACAAATACACGAGGCAGAAGAAGACTACACCCGTCGCCATATTACGCACAGCGTCGTTAATACTGCAGAACTAACCCTAGTCGATAACGAAGTGTTGCCGATAAAGACATTTACGAACTTTGAGGTCGACCCACTGGCTGGTATAACTGCAACACTGGCAAAACTAGAGGACGATGATGAAGAATTATGG
The DNA here is from genome assembly GCA_964348805.1 of uncultured Candidatus Saccharibacteria bacterium. Classification (GTDB taxonomy): domain Bacteria; phylum Patescibacteriota; class Saccharimonadia; order Saccharimonadales; family Saccharimonadaceae; genus JACPYF01. The sequence continues at coordinate 1,761 of CAYGDZ010000067.1, forward strand.
ATCCAAGTACTAGCAAGACCACTGGCTGATGACTGGCATCAACGATCCAGTAGCTATGTTAGCCGAGTTAAAAATGGTGGATCTGTAGGCCTAGCTGGTGGCGGTTCTCTTAGCTATATCAGTCAACTACTAGAGCTACTGTGGAAACCACCCGAGAGTACCGGCACCAACAAAGCCCCCGAAGTAAGTGAACGTGAAAAAACACGCATCAGTGAAGTCGAAAAGAAATCCGTAAAACTGGGCTATCAGGTAAAGATACGTATCGCATACCTGGGTCACGACCAAAATATTGCTCGCCAGCGTATACAGGGACTAGTTGGTACATTCAAACAGTTCAACAGCACAAACCTAAACGGCTTTCGCGTTGCCAAGAGCAGCTTTAAGCGCGAGGATGTTACCGCCTATGGAGCCAGATATTTTGCCGATAGTGGCTATATATTGAATATCGAAGAACTAGCCAGTGTCTTTCACTTGCCACACACAAACGTTGAAACGCCTAATATCGTATGGGCCAGCACAAAGACCGCCGAACCACCAGCCAAACTACCGATACTAACGGGGAACGATGCGGCAGACGAGCAAATCAGCGCCTTTGGTGTGACGAACTTTCGTGGTATTAATTATCAATTTGGCTTGCAACGATCAGATAGAGGGCGACATGTTTATATCATCGGTCAAACAGGGGCCGGAAAATCAGGACTGCTGGAGTTGTTTGCCCTCAGTGACGTTTATCACAAACAAGGCTACGCAATTATCGACCCGCATGGCGACTTTGCAGTTAACAATTTGCGATTCATACCTGCCAACCGCATGAAGGACGTAGTGTACTTTAATCCGGCTGACACAGCCTTTCCGCTAGGTTTTAACCCTATGGAGGTTCATGACCCATCAATGAAGAGTAACACCAGCAGTGAGATCATAGGTGTCTTGAAGCGCATGTTTGGTGATAGTTGGGGACCACGACTAGAATATATTTTGCGCTATACCATATTAGCGCTACTGGATTACCCAGGCAGTACTATGCTGGATATTACACGTATGTTAACCGACAAAAAATTCCGGAAAAAAGTACTGGAAAAGTGTGATGATACAGTGGTACAGAACTTTTGGAATGTCGAATTCGCTAGCTGGAACGACAAGTTCGCATCAGAGGCGGTGGCACCGGTTTTAAACAAGGTCGGGGCATTTACTGCCAACCCAATTATTCGAAATATTATTGGCCAGCCAAAGAGTACGTTTGATATCCGTGAGATCATGGACGAAGGCAAAATCTTGATAGTTAACCTGTCAAAAGGTCTAATCGGCGAAGACAACGCCGCTATCCTGGGATCGTTCTTAGTAACAAAAATCCAGCTGGCAGCCATGAGCCGTAGTGATATACCGAATATCGAAGACCGTCGGCCTTTTTATCTGTACGTAGACGAGTTTCAAAACTTTGCCACTGATAGTTTTGCAACTATTTTGTCCGAGGCCCGCAAGTATGGGTTGAACCTAACAGTAGCCAACCAATACGTCTCACAGATGGACGACACCGTGCGTGACGCCGTATTTGGCAACGTTGGAACGATGATATCCTTCCGCG
>CAYGDZ010000068.1:0-3291 GCA_964348805.1 uncultured Candidatus Saccharibacteria bacterium
TCTGCGGAGAGTGTGTGGCGGGCCGCCTCACTTCAGGAACTCGTTGTGCGCTGCTAGCGTGCACGTTGTTGCGCGGTCATGATTCCGGGCGAAGAGTTTTGATGTGAGGCGGCCTTTGTGGCCTATTTACCTTGGCATCCAGTAGTGTGAAGATCGGGGTTAGTCGACTGGCGACTCCTGCGATCAACTCGCTAATGGACGTGGGTTCGTAAAGAGGCGCTTTGCCACTCGAGTGGTAGTTTTTTATATGGAATGCCGCCATACAGTGTCGGGTCGGTTGACGTTTCATTTCATCTGATGATACGCGGAGCGCATGTCGGTTGACCGTCTACTTGTCGCCAAAAAACTCGATGAGTTCTTCAACAATAGAGCCTATACTACTCTCTTGCGTCGGCGATGTCAAGGGCTAACGTTGTTGAGGTATAGTTGCATATATTACACTAGTATGGTATTATATAGTTACACATAAAAAACAAGACTTTCCTTATAGGAGGAGATGTGCGCACCTTAATTGTGAGTAACCGCCTAGACCCGTTCAACGGGAATCTGGGGGACTTTGCCAGCGATCCGTCGCTGTATTTCCCCTGGTTGGCGAACGCTCGTCGAGTTCAGCTAGATAGGCTGGGTGCGTGGATAATTCCATCACCTAGGCTTGGTGGCGCCAATGTTATTGTTGGTGGTGGCGGGCTTCTAGCCCCAAACCTACCTACATTTAACTCTGGGTGGCGTCGAGTTGTTAAAAATGCCGACCGCAGCCGATTAGTTTTGTGGGGCGCTGGCTTGAATAGTCATCTAAATTCACCAGTGAAGCCAAGCGGTGGAAAATTCAATATGTATAGCAGTCTTAGACAGTTTCGGCTGGTCGGACTGCGGGATGATCTGCATGACTATCGTTGGGTTCCATGTCCAAGTGTCATGTTGACAGAGCTATCACGTGACTACCAAGTAAAGCGTGAAGCTGTTGTTTATGACAACTGGCAATTCCAGTGGAACAAAGCTGCGCTAGAGCTGCCCCACATGCAAAACAATCGACGTTTTGCATCATCTGAGGTAAAGCGACAGGAAGTTAGCGAAGTCATTGCTTTTTTGGCTAGTGCTGAAACTGTGTTGACAAGCTCTTACCATGGGGCCTTGTGGGCAACCTTGCTTGGTAAGAAAGTCGTGGTGACACGACCCTTCTCGAATAAGTTCATGTTCTTCAAGCACCCCCCGGTAACCCTTCGTGAGGGTGAAGAGTGGCATGAGGCTGCAAAACGGGCACAGATTTACCCCGATATACTCGGGGAATATCAACAAGTGACCAATGATTTCGCTGATGAAGTTCGTGAAATTTTCGGTCTTTAATTCCAAACAGTTACCGTTTCTGTAAAAACGGCGCCTGCCGGGAGCGTATCCCGGCATTTTTATTTGGTATTATTTTTTGTATATCGTCGCATATCGCGGTCGATGTCTCGGCGTTTGATTGATTGGCGCTTGTCGTAATTTTTTTTGCCTTTACCCAGAGCTATGACGATTTTGATGTGTTGGCCGTTTGTCAGTAGTTTTAGGGGTACTATGCTGTAGCCGGCTTGTTTTTTGGCGACAAAATCATCGATTTGTTTGCGGTGGGCTAGCAGCTTGCGAGCGGTTGTATCGACAGTACGTGCGTTTGTTTTACCCTTTTCATTGTGACGCAGGCTGAAACTAGCGTTGTTTAGGTATAGCTCGCCCTTGTTGACGCTGACAAAGGAGCCTTTTAGCTGGACGTGTCCGTCACGGGCGGCACGTACCTCGATACCGGTCAGTACGATGCCTACAACTAGATCCTCGCCCAATTCATAATCAAACCGTGCGCGACGATTGGTGATAGATTTTTCAGTTGATTTGGGCTTTTTACTCATAAGCACCATTGTAGCTTATATTGACATAATTTATCAAATAAAGTATAATAAAGTACATAAGCTTTAGTGATGCTTTATCACAGGCTAGTTCCTTTAATCTATCCCCTCAGAGGAGGTGGTCGTTGTGGCAGAGATGCTACGAAATGATGAGTTCTGGAGAGTATTGCTCGTTGCTTGGCTGGTGACGCCTATCGGAATGATCCTTGTTGGGATCGTTTTCGAGAGTCGCATTGTGCCGCTGTGGAGTGATCAGTCGCGTGCATTCATGCCGGGCGATATCGCACTCGGTGTCATGTTCGCCATCGGCTGGCATCTGTATCACCTGATACCAGACGGCAGCTTCTGGGCTTCAGCAAAAATGCCGATTATTGGCTTGTTTGTAGGGGTTTTGACTTGCATTCTGATGCGAACCAAGTTCGACGGCGAGAATAATTACTCGCCTGCGGCACTGCGTTCGCCGACGAAGCGGTTTCATGACTTCGTGCTGTACATTGGCTACTTGACTGCGATCATTGCGATCTGCATCCCGTCGATTCTGTTCGGCACATCATGGTCCGGCGATAACTTGTCGATCAAGCTACTAGCTGTACTAATGCTTGTGGTATGGCTGGTTGGGATGCTGCTCGATGCTTTCGACCCAGCAATGCCCCAAAAGCGCAAAAAGATGCACGTATCAGAGTACAACCCAATTTGGGTAACTCTGATGATTTGGTGGCGCAAGCGCCGGCTGCGTGTGGAGTAGAAAATCGACAAATAGCCGCTCTAGTACTCTCTGCAATCCAGCAGATGAGGAAAGAGCGGCTTTAAAATTGCAAAAAAAAATAGCGCTTCCCGCGAGCAAGCCCAGTATCTACCTTGCGGTAAACGTTGGCTTGTTCGCGAGTTGCGCGGGTTTGGGCTGTTTCTAGCCCGTGTAGTACTCGTTTTCATCGATCGTTGCATCTTCAACGACGGCACGTCCGATAGTCGCGCCTTTGCCGCTAGTAGACCGCTTGACGATTGCGTCAGCCCAAACCCAATTGCTCTGCCCGAGTTGCGAGCCCCGGATGTCGGATCTTTCATCGACGATCGAGAAATCACCGATACGGCTGCTTTGAATAGTGCAGCCATTGATTCGGCACCAATTGCCGATTTCCGATTCTGCGAGCAGGTGGACTATGCCGAAGAGCTGTACTTCTTGGCCCAACTTGACGTCGGGTTCAATCGTGACTAGTGAGCCATGGATGATCGTCGAGCCTGGAACTGCCACCCGACTGCCATCTGGGTTTGTATGCCACTTTTGATTCGGTGGCAATACGGCTTTGTCATGCATTTCCTGCGTTGCTGGGGTCAGTGTCATAGTTATCCCTGGGGTTGATGAAAGGTACGAGCACAACTATAATCTAAAAATAAATGCCAGTCAATACTATTG
>CAYGDZ010000069.1:0-3237 GCA_964348805.1 uncultured Candidatus Saccharibacteria bacterium
CCGTACTGTCTATATCTAGTATCGGAGTAGAAGATGTATTGATAACTTGGAATTTTGCATCTATGCCGCCTTCACCCACGTATACCAGTTTATTACTAGTAGATGTAGACACCGTCAGCACATTGGCATTAGCAGAATCTTGCACACTAAAGGCAGATGCTGAACCAGCAGTACTCATGGTTTTGAACAGACCTGTACCATAGGTACTCAGAGAAGCATTGGTTGTGCCACTATTCGTACCAATCACCACCGCCCGCGAGTTGTTGGCGCTCAAAATGTTTGATCCTGCGGTTGTTTGTATATCAAATGTATCAAACACGCTGCTGCCGCTGTTTGATGTGCCTAGCTGGAACTTGGTACTGCCGACTACATTAAAGTTTGCAGTTGGTGTACTAGTACCAACACCGACGTAGCCATTCACAGTATCAACCACCAGGACATCTTTACCATTTTGCTGCTGAACTGCTAAAGCGCTGGTTGAATCTTGAGCTCCACGCACAATGAATGGTGAATCTATCGAACCATTTAGCGATATACGACCGATATCATTCGAGCTCCACTTTACCGGTGCAACTACTGCGTTATCTATATAAAATGTATGTTGTGTAGCAAAATCACCAGCGTCAGCCGTGACAATTCCTATGAAAGGACTGCCGCTAACAGTAGACCTGGTAGTAAATGTACACGACATTCTGGTCCAGGTATCTGCCGTGATGGTCTGCGAGGTACCACAAGTCGTACCAATAACACTATCGCTTGGATCTGCTCGCTTGATGATAGAGAACGATTTTGATGCTGCCGTGGCGCTGTCGAGCCGAACCATAAAGCTAGCGTGGTAGGTAGTATTTGGCTGGAAATTATCTTGTATTACTGTACCTTCGTTAGAACCACTGGTAGCACTCAATACTACTTCTAATGAACCTGCGCCAGTATAGGCCTGGGCTGCGCTCTGCGTAATTGAAGCTGGTGCATTGTATGAATACCAGCCACTAGCGTTCGTTTCAAAATCTGTATTACTATTCAGACTTGATTCTGTTTGTAACTGGACTGAGTCAACATACAAAGTTTTTACAAACGCATCATTTTGCTTGATATAGATATAGTTTGTACCGCTCACGTCACCTGTAGTAAATGTACATGTCAGTTTTGTCCAACCGGAACCGTCAACCGTCTGACTCGTAGCACAATCACTATCCGTTGATCCATCTTCACTTCTACCTATATTGATCGTAGATATGCTAGATGTTTGCGTCGAGTTTTTAACATACATTGTCATGGTGTACGTTGTTTGATCGGACAATGTGTAGTTGAATTTTGCACCGTCATTAGCTGCAGCTGTAGTTGTCACTTGCATACTGCTTTCACCTAGCTGTGCGTTGCTGGTATTGTGTGAAACGGTTGAACTACCGTGTGCTGCCCAGCCAGTTGTATTTGCTTCGAAGTTGCCGTTACTCAGCAAGTTTTCGGTCGTTGCAGTGTCAAATTTGACTAAACTTTCACCGTTTGCCTTATTCACCCTGAACGCATCTGTCGAGTCTGATGTGTTGGTGAATGTATAACTAGGTGCATCAAAGTTCAGGCCTACAGTAGACGCCAAACGGCCATCGCTAAGTGTGGTTGTGCCAGCTCCTGCAACAACCCCGCCTAGGAAGTATCCCTGAAAGAAACGATCGCTAGCAGTTGTATAGTCGCTGTCAGTCGCACCAATGTTTTGGATGTTGTATTTGGTAACTGTCCGTCCAGTTTCAAACGTTACAGCTGGGCTAACAGTTAGAGTGGATGTACCGCCACCTGCAGTCACCCGAGTGTAATAATCTTGACCAACGTTATCGATCAATATGACATCACCATTGGCGAACGCCGTACCAGCAATAGTCACAGTTGTTGTGTTTGTACCAGTTCCGCTAGTTGTGTCAGTTGTGCCAGTCGCAGTGGCATTAGCTATCATAGAGCCATTGGCAGTTATAGTATCGGTAGCTGCGTCACCTAGGATTGTGCTCCCATCTACCTGCAGGCTGCCGTTTGTAATGACATTTCCTGTAAATGTCTTGTTACCTGCAAAGCTCTGAGTACCAGTCGATACCAGTCCTGGGAAGCTCGCATCAGCTGTTTGTAGTACCAGGTTGTTGCCAGATATAACTGCACCGTTGGCAGATTTAGTCTGTGAATCTATAGTGCCGATAGATGTCACAGCTCCAGATGTACAAGTACCAGCTGTTGTTATTCCACCTTGTAGCACTGGGTTCAGTAGTATCTGACCGCCACTACAGGTAGTTGTCGTACCGGCGGTACCGTTATAGCGATAAACGGATCCAGATGAGATATTGATATCACCATCAACATCAAATTTGTAGTTGGCTGAACCTATGCCTAGTCCGATTCCTACATTACCCGTGGTGCCGTCAAATGTAATGCCATATATAGAGGCTGCTGTATCCATCACATAGAAACTGTCAACATTGGCGCCAAAAATCTCTGCACTGGCATCGTAGTTGATACCGCTGCCGTTTATATTGTCGTAGACATATAGTCCACCAAATCCCTCTGAAACTACATTGACATATCTATTATTTGTATCGAAGTTTACAAATGGCGATGTAGCATCTCCTCCTATATTCACGTGTTTGCTGCGTGTGTCAACACTAATCAAATTACTATTGTCAGAGCTTTGTATAGTGAACGCTGTATCCGAATCTTCTTGATTCTTTAGTGCTATTGGCGAAGTAATAATACCGTTAAACGACAATCCGCCGATACCAAATGGACTGGCTACCGACTCGGCTTTTAATGTCACACCGTCTAGATAAAAGCCACTTACGAAACCACCTGTACTTCTAGTCACATACACATATGGGCTACCCGATGTCGTGCCTGTTGTAAAGGTACAGGTGAAACGTGTCCATGCGGTGTTATTCAGGGTCGATGTAGATGCACATACTGTATCCGTGGAGCCATCTTCCGAATATCCCGCGTTTAGACTGATAGAGCTGCCACTATTTGATTTGACATACCCCGAGAATGTATAGGTTGTACTAGAGGCAAGTGCATAGCTGTATGATGTTCCTCTGTTAAATGTCAGTGCAGTACTAACGGCCGCGCTAGCATTGCCACTATATTGATGGCTGGTATTTTGTGTAATAGAACCGCCACCCTTACCCGCCCAGCCAGTAGTATTTGCCTCGAAGCTCGAATTTGTTATGAGATTGTCCGAAGTAGTATCGACATTGACTATCTGCT
>CAYGDZ010000070.1:0-3003 GCA_964348805.1 uncultured Candidatus Saccharibacteria bacterium
GCGGGACGCTGTTAACGTTTAGGTCGCTGGTTCGAATCCAGTCCCCGGAGCCATAAAAAATTCGTCAGTAATCTATTACTGGCGGTTTTTTTATGCTTTGGACTGGATCCGAAGCAAAGCGACTCGACAGCCTTAGCTGGCGATAGTAGCTGGTTCGGTGTAGCGAAGCCACGCGCAGAAGTTTACTTCGAGCATGGCTGAGCGGAAGAGGGCGAAGCCCGATATCCTGTCACCAGAGCACAGCGACTGCGCGTTGCGTAGCAACCATCCAGCCCTCCTAGCCAACGACCGGCAGATCCTCAACAGAAACCTCGAGGATTTTTGCCAACCGTTCGATCTGCTGAAATTTGCAATATTTTATTGGGTTATCGTTAACATCGTATATGCGGTAATAATGTGAAAATTTCACAGTCTCACCTTTGAAATTAGTCGCACTGGTTGGCTCATCAATCCGTTTAATCACCCATCCATCCGGCTCACTATCTAAAATACGCTTTATCTTTGCATAGTGATTAAAAGCCATATGATTATTTAGATTTGTTTTGTTTATCGATGGCCCATTGCACCGATTTGCTGATAGGCTTATCAGTACGATGGATACATCCGATCCAGCAACAAGGACGACGCTTGCCCTCTGCTAGCTCTTTGACTGTGCGTTCTATATGATTAACTCTAGTTGATGCTTGTTTGACACTGATAGTCCAACAAATCCACTCGTTACGCGCTAGTGGCTTTATATCATTCCAGGCTGCTAAACTTTTACTATTTGCAGACAACGCCTTGCGTAGATCTGCTGGTAACTTGTGTGCTGTGCCGCCGGGTATTTCTAGTTTACTCATAATATTATAATACCACCGTAATGGTTTATGTTATCGCTGCACAGTTTTGAGGAGTCGCATTAAACACTCCGTCATTGACATGGCCAGCCGTTTCACCATCTGGAACAACATGGACCCTGTACTGCCCTAGTTGTGTTGTCCATGGATCAACTACACAAAACCCATCAGCATGTTGCTTGCGTCCGTCGGTAAAGACACGCCACACTTCGGGTCGACTGGATTCTCTAACAAAACGAACATCTGAACCATACGGACAATATGCATTTGCACCAACTGAAAAGCCGTTCCATGTTGATAATGAAACTTTGTATGGGCTGCCTGTGTTGGTCCACGCAATGATACAATCACGAATCGCCGGATTGCCGACATAACGACGAGCTCCACTGGATATTTGTGCAACCGCAGTGCCGTCTGGGTGCATTACTTGACCGGTTGTTACTGTACAACTAGCCGCACCGCCTAAAATCTTGTTGTCTGTTTGGTACTGCGATATCAAACTATCTGGCACATTTTTGACCGAGCCAAACTGTGAAATCAAACAATCTCGAGTATCAGGACTAGTAACATGTTGCAAGTTATCATTATTAGCCTCGTATACTGCAGGTTGAGTCGCGCCTTTAACTAGAATGTGCCCAGGTATTTCTGGCGATACATAGTTATCATGTAGATATTGAATACCTATATCACTAAGTGGGCGAGCTTTATTTGCACCATTCAACCCTACGACATCACCATAGCCAACAGGATACATACCGCCATATAACAGCACGTATTGCTGAGTGCTTGCCTCGGGATAAAACCAGGTATAGTTCGGTGGTGTGCATACAGGGGCTGCGGAACCTATGGTCTTACTCGCAATATTTGCGCCAGATACGCTTCGCATACGACCAACATACGCCATTATGTAACAATCCCTCTGACCCCCACTGCCAATTGGCCTCAGTTCATTATTCACAGCTAGATAAACTGCTGGTGAATCCATTGCTTTAACAACTTCGTAATTGAGCGGTGTAAAAGGTCGGCTACTGTAGTGATTATATTCTGTAGATGCAAGCGAACGAATAGTTGTCAGATGGTTGTGGATACTACCCGGACAACTAGTTTGCATAACATCACGATGACCTACTATCACTGGATAACCACCACGCCAACCTGATGGTTCAACGCCGTATCTATATAATTTGAACGCAGCCATGGTGCTAATCGAGTTAAGCATCGCATTGCTAGGTTGGGAATTTGTAAAATCACCTAACGCTGCGATACCTGTGCTGCCATAATTGTACGAGAGCGCATGTCCTCCAACCACATCTACGCTGTTCTTTTCAGCATAATCTTGATCATAATAACGTCCTTGGAAAATATTGCCATTCATATCAACCAGGTAGTTGTAACCGATATCCCCCCAACCGTTTGAGTTGGCGTGGTAGTGCCATATAGCCCTAACCGAGGCTGCGGAATCACCGGCTGTAGCAACTGCTGTATGATGAACAATTGCATGTTCTAATTGTCTGTACTCTGGTGTCCAACGGTCAGAGCTATTTGGCTCTGGACTACCCCATTCGGATCTGGTGATAATACGTGGATCATCGCTATGGGCATTTGCCGTTTTGACTAGACCAACGCTTTGTAAAATACTGCCAAGGACAGTCGGGTTTTTTGTAGGTGAAGGGCCTTTTGTCGTATCTACTAACTCTATTGAAGCGCTGGTCAGGTCTACTTCTGGCGATATTTTGGTTTTTTTATCAGCTATTACTTCGAAACGATATTGAATTTTGTGTATCTGGTTGCCTAGCACCAGTGCTGCGTGTGGGGCAGTGGTGTTGTCTTTGCGATCAACAGTAGATGAAGATTCTACCCACTTTGACCAATTATTACCATCAAATAAACGAAAGGCAGCTAATACTTCACCTGCATTATCTTGTTGCTCCCAGTGTAAAATAGCAGCGTTAGAGTTTGTTTTTGGTGAATCTACTATTTTCGATTCATATGTAACTGATGAATTGGTAGATAAATTATTCTTTATATTACTACTATTTTTACCATCAATTATTTTACCTTTTGCATTGTCTCCATCTACTTTGTCAGTAGTAATTTGTGTTTTTTCATCATTAACCCTCAACAAAAAATACCCTACCGATCCCTACCGAGAACCGGTAGAATAAAC
>CAYGDZ010000071.1:0-2883 GCA_964348805.1 uncultured Candidatus Saccharibacteria bacterium
CACGAAAAATAACCGGTATTGTCACCAGCGATAAAGCTGACAAAACTATTCAGATCACTCTGACTAGTCGTTTGACTCACCCTTTGTACGGCAAGCAGTATACACGTAGCCGTAAATTTGCTGCTCATGACGAGAAAAACGAAGCAAAAATGGGCGATACAGTTGAAATCGAAGAAGTTCGTCCAATCAGCCGCACAAAGAGCTTCAAGCTAGTTAAAGTTATCCAACGTGGCCACGAACAAGTTACCATCAAGGAAGAACCAGCAGCTGAAGCTGCCAGCAAAGAGGAGACTAAATAATGATCCAACAAGAATCACGTCTAAAGGTCTGCGACAACAGCGGTGCAAAGGAAATCCTATGTATCCGTGTTCTCGGTGGTACTCGTCGTCGTTATGCTCGTGTTGGTGACATTATTGTTGCAACCGTTAAAGATGCTAGCCCAACTGGTACTGTCAAAAAGAAATCAGTTGTAAAAGCCGTCGTAGTCCGTACAGTTAACAAGATCAACCGTAAAGACGGCAGCACAATCGCATTTGATGACAATGCTGCAGTTATCCTAGGTGACGACAAGCAACCGCGTGCAACTCGTGTGTTTGGTCCAATCCCACGTGAGCTACGTGAAATGGGTTACGCAAAGATCGTCAGCTTAGCGCCGGAGGTACTCTAATATGGCTATTAACCGAATCAAAAAAGGTGACAGTGTCAAAATTGTCAGTGGTAGCAAAAAAGGTACAGTCGCAACTGTTCAGTCAATCAAAGGCGACAAAGTGTTCCTATCAGGAATTGGTAACCGCAAACGCCACCAGGCTGCAAACACAGTTGCACCAGCTGGCAAGCGCGACATCCAGCTACCTATTCACATCAGTAATGTCGCACTAGTCATCGACACAAAGACTAACAAAACCAGCCGTGTCGGATACCAGGTAAAACCAAGTGGCGAAAAAGTACGAATCGCCCGTCAAGCTAAAGGAAAGGAGATCAAGTAATGGCTAAAACTGAAATTACAATTACGGCACCACGACTGAAGTCTCTTTACGACGAGAAATTTGTTAGTGAACTCGTCAAAGACCTAAAGCTAGACAACCCACATCAAGCTCCAAAACTAGAAAAGATCGTTGTATCTAGTGGTATTGGCAAAAATAAAGACGACAAACGTTTTTACGAAGCTGTCACTACTACAATTACAAAGATAACTGGTCAAAAACCGGTTGATCGCATGGCTAAGAAATCAATCGCTGGTTTCAAGATCCGTGCTGGCATGAACCGTGTTGGTGTCAGTGTGACCCTACGTGGCTCTCGTATGTATGAATTCCTAGATCGTCTAACTAACGTTGCACTGCCTCGTGTTCGTGACTTTCACGGAATCAAGCGTAAAGCATTTGATAAATCAGGTAACTACAGTCTAGGTATCAATGACCAGTCAGTATTCCCAGAGCTAGGCTACGAAGACACAACAGTTCTACATGGTTTACAAGTTACATTCGTGATTAATCAGGGTAGCCCAGAGAAATCACGTGCATTATTAGAAAAGTTCGGCCTGCCGTTCGAGAAAGGAGGCAAATAACATGGCCAAGAAATCTTCCATCGCCCGCGATGAAAAACGAAAGAAAATGATCGTAAAATTTGCCGCCAAGCGCGCAGAGCTAAAAGCTGCTGGAGATCTAGAAGGATTGGCAAAACTGCCTCTAAACTCTAGCCCAACACGCTGGAAGAACCGCGACGTGCTAACTGGTCGTCCGCATGCATACATGCGTCGATTCGGACTATCACGTATTAGTTTTCGTGAAAAAGCCTCAAAGGGTGAAATCCCAGGCATAACAAAGAGTAGTTGGTAAGGAAAGGAGAAGGAAAATATATGTCATTACAATCAACAGACCCTATCGCTGACCTACTAACTCGTATTCGTAACGCAATCATGGTTGGTAAAACTGAAGTTCGTGTACCTACGAGCAAGCTAAAAGCTGTAGTAGCCAAAGAGCTACAAAAAGCCGGATATTTGCATGCAGTCGAAGAGGAAAAAGGCACACCACGTGGCACATTAGTGATCACAATCAACAAGCCTGGCACAAATGCAAACATCACCGAGCTAAAGCGTATCAGCAGCCCTGGCCGACGTGTATATACAACAGCTAGCGACGTACCAAAGGTAAAAAGCGGCCGTGGTGTTGTCCTAGTTAGCACTTCAAAAGGTGTTATCAGCGGACGAGAAGCAGTTAAACAACGACTTGGTGGCGAAGTGCTACTGAGCGTATATTAGAAAGTTATTAAGGAGTAAATATAATGAGTCGAATCGGAAAACTACCAGTTACAATTCCAGATGGTGTGACAATCACGGTCGACGACAACGCTATTGTTGTCAAAGGACCAAAAGGTGAACTGTCTACACCAATTCTGAGTCATGTCAGTGTCAAAGTCGAGGACGGAAACGTCATCGTGGCACGAGCAAGTGACGAAAAAATTAGCAAATCACAACACGGTTTAGTCCGTTCACTAATCAACAACATGGTTGTTGGTGTGTCAAAAGGTTTCGAAAAGAAACTAGAAGTTAATGGCGTTGGTTTTCGTGTTAACGGTGGTGGTCAAAGCCTAGAAATGCAATTAGGCTTTTCGCACCCCGTTAAATATCAGGCACCAGAAGGCGTTGATATCAAAGTTGAAAAGATGAAAATCACCGTTAGTGGTATTGACAAACAACAAGTCGGACAAATAGCAGCAGAAATTCGTGCCTTGAAGAAGCCAGAACCTTACAAGGGTAAAGGTATCAAGTACGAAAATGAAGTGATATTGCGTAAGGCCGGAAAGGCAGGAGCAAAATAGTATGAGTAATCATTTAGCAAAGAAACAACTAGGCAAAACTCTACGTAAAAACAGAGTTCGCTCAAA
>CAYGDZ010000072.1:0-2850 GCA_964348805.1 uncultured Candidatus Saccharibacteria bacterium
ATGGGAGAGCCTCATCAAGATGAAGAGGTTCGTCCGAGTGTAATAGTAATTGTGCAGAATTCACAAACTGGGAAGTTGTTGAAGATCCACTGGAAAGAGTCATTTGGTAATCGCCGACTTTTTATTGGCGGAGGAATTGAGAAGGACGAAAATATAGAGACAGCAGCGCGGCGCGAAGTGTTGGAAGAGACAGGGTACAAGAATCTGCGTCTCAGAGAGATCGGCGGTACCGTGTTGAATCATTATTACTCTGGTGCAAAAAATAAGTTTCGTCTCACAGAAGCAGTAGGGGTCTATTTCGAGCTCGTTGATGAAGAGCGGGGTGCACAAAAACTCGACGAGCATGAGACAGATAAGTTCGGTACTGAATGGGTAACGCCAGAAGAATCAAATCAGGACACCGTTGATCCGGCCCATCATTTTTTTCAAAAGTATTTCCTAGACCGCGCTATTCACACAGGCACAGGAGTCCTCGCGAATTCAGGCGAGTTCACGGGTAAAAATAGCGAAGAGGCGAAGTGGGAAATAACCGAATCGGTTGGCGGTAAGAAAGTGGTGCGGTACAAGCTCCGCGACTGGGTATTCTCGCGCCAGCGCTACTGGGGAGAACCCATTCCGGTCATTCACTGCGAGAAAGATGGTGTGGTGCCCGTACCGTATGAAGACTTGCCGGTCGTTCTACCAGAGGTGGAGTCGTATGAGCCCACAGGCACTGGAGAGTCTCCACTCGCAGCGATTAGCGAATGGGTACATACCACCTGTCCTAAGTGTGGCGGAGAAGCGAAGCGTGAGACCAATACTATGCCGCAATGGGCCGGCTCATCCTGGTACTACCTGCGCTTTATGGATCCGCACAATGATAATGAACTTGTTTCTTCAAAAAACGAGAAGCACTGGGCACCAGTTGACGTATATGTGGGGGGTGACCACGCGGTGCGCCACCTTATCTACGCACGCTTCTGGCACAAATTCTTGTATGACATCGCTGCCGTGAGCACTAAGGAGCCTTTTGCTCGACTTGAGTTCCTCGGCTTCATTCTTGCTGAGGACGGTCGCAAGATGAGCAAAAGGCTCGGCAACGTCATTAATCCTGATGAGGTCGTTGCAGAGTATGGGGCCGATGCGTTCCGCGCCTACGAGATGTTTATGGGCCCTTTTGAAAATACAACCGCGTGGAGCACGTCCTCAATCGCAGGGACTGCACGTTTCTTTGAGCGACTGTGGAACCTCCAGAGTGTTGTTTCCGAAGATTCGGTGGCGGCGCTCGAGACGTCGCTTCACCAGACGATAAAAAAGATTGGTGACGATATAGAGGCTTTTAAATTCAATACTGCAGTGAGCCAGGCGATGATATTTCTAAATGCAGTTGAGAAAGAAGGAAAGGTTGGTCGCGAGCAGTGGAGCGCGTTCTTGCGCTTGCTTGCGCCACTTGCGCCACACATCACAGAAGAGCTTTGGGAAAAATTGGGTGAGTCGTACTCCATACACCGCGCGTCGTGGCCCGCCTACGATCCTGCACACCTCACGGCAAGCGAAGTGGAGGTCGTTGTGCAGGTAAACGGCAAGCGCCGTGGCTCGCTCATACTCCCTGTTGATGCTCACGAAGCCGATGCAGTAGCCGTCGCGCGGGGTATCCCCGCAGTGGTCAATGCGCTCGGGGGAAATGAGCCAAAACGCGTTATCTACGTTTCCGGCAAGATCCTCAACCTTGTGGTATAATCCTGTCCAGCGTGGTAGGGTTGACTTATTATAATGCGTTTGCTATAAATTAGACCACATGAGTAAGGCAATACAGGCGAAAAGCCACCCCAAGGCAGGACAGGCCAAGCAGGCCTCTTTCTCCTTTGACAGTGCAGTGCTAATGAAGAAACTCCTTGTCGCGGCGCCCGAGCGCGCGCGCGAAGTGCTCATTCGCCGTTTTGGTCTTGGGACAAACACTGAGTGTGAGACGCTTGAGTCTATTGGAGATCGCACCGGTATTACCCGCGAGCGAGTCCGCCAGATAGAGGCTGCCGGACTTGACGCTATCCGCGCAAGCAAGGCCTTTAAGGATGCAAATGCGGCGTTTGGTGAGCTTACTCGCCATGTGCACACGCTTGGCGCTATCGTACCCGAAGAGCATCTCCTCTCAACGCTCGGCAAGGACGAGAAGAGTCGCAATCGTTTTCGCTTTTTCTTGATGCTTGACTCCTCCTTCTTCCGCGAGCGCGAGACGAACGACTTCCTCGCACGCTGGCACGTCGACCACACGACCGCAAAGCACATCCACAACGCGCTCTCCAAGCTCTATACCTCGCTCACCGACGAAGAGGTGGTGTCTGAGGGTGAACTGCTTGACCGATTTCTTGATGAACTCAAAGATGTAAACGACGCATACAAGAACGAAGAGGTCTTGAAGCGTTGGCTCTCACTCTCCAAGCACATCGGTAACAATCCGCTTGCTGAGTGGGGTCGTTCGTCTGCCTCTGCTATCCGTATCAAAGGTGTTCGCGATTACGCCTATCTCGCTATCAAGCGTCAGGGAACCCCGATGCACTTCTCGGCGGTCGCCACCGCCATTGGCTCGCTCTTCTCTAAGAAGGCACACATCGCAACTACCCATAACGAGCTCATTAAGGATCCTCGTTTCGTGCTCGTGGGTCGCGGGCTCTACGCACTTACTGAGTGGGGCTACACCCCAGGCGTGGTACGCGACGTGATTCGCGAGACCCTTGAGAAGACGGGACCACTCAAGAAGGATGACATCATCAAACACGTGAAGAAGGCGCGTTTTGTCAAAGACAATACTATTTTGGTCAATCTGAACGACTCCCGTTACTTTAAGAGAATGAAGGACGGTCGTTACTCAGC
>CAYGDZ010000073.1:0-963 GCA_964348805.1 uncultured Candidatus Saccharibacteria bacterium
ACCCTCTCTTCCGGAATATAATCCAACATTTTTTCGGCAAAATCTCCGTGCGGGTCAATCAAAGCCAAGCCCCGGCCTCCGCGGATATCCTCGATTACCATGCTTTCCAACATAGTGGTTTTGCCCATGCCGGTTTTACCAATAATATACATATGCCGGCGGCGATCGTCGGGTTTAATGCCAAATCTGATTTTTTGATTTCGGAAGCTGGTTTGTCCGAAAGGAGTGATTTCGCTCATGGTTTTTATCTACTAATCGGTAAATCCACCGGTGGACCGCCCTTCTTAGTTTCTACCCGGGTAATCAACGGGGCCTCGACGAAGGTAGTCGGGAAATGGAAAATCGTCGCCAATTCTTCGGTGTTTAAAATACCAACCTTCTCCGACCAGTTGAGCCTGAGATAATTCCTATGCAAAAAACGCTTGCGCATGAAAAGGCGGCGTTTTTTTAAGATACCTTTGGTCTTAGTCATAGTAGTCTTGTTTGGACGGAACCCATTCAACGACAAATCCGTGTATTGCAAGAAGGAAGAAGTAGTTGCAAAAACATTCATACCGGAAAAACTATCTTTTCTATCTATGTAGATAAACCGAATGTTGGTTTCAAAGCCGTGCTTACTCGCCTTTTCTTCAATAGATTTCAGGGCATTCTTTTCGGTTTCGGACAAACGCAACAAAGAGCTTTCTTTGTCTTCGGCTTTCTTTTCCGGCGTCCATTCCGGCGGCCGCGCCGCGGCAGTAGCCAAATTTTTTCCGAATTCAGCGATTTTGGAAATAGCGCTGCGCGGCTTGGGCGGCGGAGAACGCTTAAGCATTTTATCCCGAATCTGACCGGCTTCGTCTTTCCAGGACGGATCAGCCGGCATAATCATCACCTGAATCCAAAGCGCCTCTTCATTCTTTAAACGAGACATGACTTCGGTAATCACAGCTAAAGGATCAACCCTTTCTTCTTCTACCGGAG
>CAYGDZ010000073.1:973-2695 GCA_964348805.1 uncultured Candidatus Saccharibacteria bacterium
GCGTTGGCTTTGTTCAAAAAATAATCCGTGCCCCACAAATCGTAAGTGGAGTTCGGTAAAATTTCCGGGAAATCCCTCGTGTATTCTTCGGCCTCGGAAATTTCCGCTTGCGGATATTGCGAATAAATAGCCGACTCCACCAGATTACGGTAAGTGGTGGGGGTACGAATAAAAAACCGCACCGTACCGCCATGTCCGACAATTTCCAAAGAAAGATAGTCTTCCTTTAAATGACCCTCCCAGTACATTTGCGAGAGGCGAAAACCGAAAGAAAAGATCCCGTAAAAAGAAGCAAAAACCTGCTCCATGGCCTTGATGCTTTTTTCAATGTCCTTCGGAACTTTAATTTGCAAAAGCACCCACTTTTGTTCACGGACCAAATAATTGTAATAAATATATTCTTTCCAAAATTCCCACCAAATAGTTAAAAGCCACAATGGGACAAGAATCCACCAGGTTAGGGAAAAAATTTGCCAAATGTTTTGTCCAACGCCACGAATAATCTCTTCCAGCATACTTTTTATTATACAACGCCAATCCGCAAGGCTCAATTTTCAAAGCAACTGGAGGAAAGAGGCCGAAAATAAACCGCCGGTCCCTTAAGCTAGGGTCGTATAACGGCCGTCCGGCAAGCGCTTAAAGTGCTTGCGGTTCTGCAGATTCAAAAGAAGGGTGTTTTCCTTAAACTGGCGCTCTTTCAAAACCGCGGCTACTACGTCTTTAGCGTTCATAGCTCCCTGATTTTTTAAAAAGTGGGCAATTACTTCGCGGGCGGTTCCCGGCAAAATACCAAATTCCCGCAAGCCGTAAGTTCCGCGGCCAACCAAAACGAACCGGCTATCCTTGATCAGTTCATTGTGCACGGTTTGCGGATGAGTTTGTTTGCGATTCCGAACCTGATTAATGGCTTCCGCGATCGCGGTGAAGTGCAACGGCTTGCTGTTTTTCTTCAAAACCAAATAGGCCCAATCGCGCGAAGTTTGTGGATTAACTTCAGACCATTCGGACAAACCGAAATCGCCGTAAACGTTGGCGGTGAACTTTTTGGAAATCGAGGCGTAGTTAAGCGCCGCGCGATCGGCAAGTCCGTGACCGCGAACGGCTTCGGCGAAAAGAACATCAAATTTCTTGTGAGTTAAAATTTCTTCCTTTTTGTTTTTTAGGCCGTTGTACAAAGCATTCACAAAAGTCGCGGCCTGCTTTTTAGTGTCTTCGTCTAAATACCAATGAGCGTGATAATCGGGGGTGGCATGATGATAGGCCGCGGACTGGGAAACATCGAAAAGGAAGTGTAATTGGCTGCGGAGTAAATCTGCCGATCCGCCGGCAGAAACTAAATCAGAAACCAACTCCTCTTCCTTGCGCACTCCGCCGAAAGATTTCAAATGCTGGGTTAAATTTTGAACACAATTTTTATATTCAGGATTGCTTTCCGATTTCTGACGAATTTCCGATAAGGCCAGGTTTTCGATTTGACGAACGCGCTCGCGAGTAATGCCGAAAGCGTTGCCAATCTCCGCCAAAGTCAAAGAGGCGCCTTTAATTAAGCCGTAGCGCTTTTCAACTACTTCTTTTTGCCTGCCAGCCAAGCCGGAAAGCAAATTCTTGATTAAGCTGTTAAAATCAGCGATTTTTTTGTTATTCATAGGCCTTCCTTTTACTTGATTGCAAGATTACCACAATCTTTTAGTAAACTGTCAAATATATCCTAAAAATGAAAAA
>CAYGDZ010000074.1:0-2641 GCA_964348805.1 uncultured Candidatus Saccharibacteria bacterium
TAGCTATCAATCTTGTCGCCATTGTCATCTATTTTTACAAAAGTCGTCTGTATTGTGACCCCATATTTTTGTCGCAAAGTTTGGTTGCTGTCATAGTCAACCTTGAACACGGTGACGCCATCGGGCAGACCGTTTTCCTTTATATCGTTATCGATCTGGCGACACTGGGGACACCATGGTGCGTAAAAGAACAGCAATTTTGTACCTGACGAGGCGGCTACCTTTTCTGCTGAATAGTCTGCGTATACGCCGGCCTTGGCTGGGCTGGGCGTAGTGCTCGCTGCTGGCTCTGGCTTGGTAGTAGCTGTCTGGCTGGGTGATTTTACCTGATCACGCGGCATCAATGCTGCGTACAATACGCCACCCAGTATCACTAGTGTTACAAATATGACTATATAGATAGTTCTTTTGCTCATACTGCAATTATACTATTTCTTGTCTTTACCCTCTAGTTTCAGAGTGTTTGATGGGTCGCTATGTGCGGTTCCGCTATCGACATGCTTGTCACTGATTTTGGCGCCATTTTTGATGACATGGACTATTGCCATTGCGTGACCACGACCTAGGTCGAAATCTTGCTTCAGCCAGTCGACTATTACGCCTGCTTTTGTCGCAGGATCATCAAATCCTTTTTGTTTCGCCATAGCGATAAATTCGTTTGGCGTTTTGCCTGTTTTTTCTTCTATATTGTCTAGATATGATTGGAATGACATAAGATTTATATTCGCTGATCATCAACCTAAAATTAACTACTCTCTTATAAAAGTATACACACTTTTGGCAAGTTCCTGCGCTTCTGGAGAAAGATCTTCGTAGGTCTTGATGTATTTCAAAGCTTTTTTACAGAAGGATAGCTTGTCCTTTATTGTTCCGCTCTCTGCTTGATATGACTTTCTTGCAGATATGATTGAGCAATCCGCAAACCTTTTGTCAATATACTCGCCAAGTAATTTTTTAGAGTACCATTGTTGATTAACCCCTTTAAAAATCTCTGTCTCTTTTTTTTCATAATCTGCGATAACCTGCGCTATAGTCTTTGGTCTTAAAAGATTTTCCACCTCCCTCACTCCAAGCTCAATGAATCTATCACCCAGTTCTTGCTTTAGGAGATCCTTCCTAGATTGCTTCGTGTTAGCTGCATCACTATCGGCGATTAGGATCATTTGACCGCAAAGCCTTTTTGCATTTATCTTACTTGTAGACCCATGCGTGTCAGCCAATTTATCTATAAATGACCAATGCGTGATATTATTTCCTCCATATTCTACATAAGAGTAGTCTTGATCCTCAAGAATTGGAGGAAGGAGGTTATGGCTAATATAGAGCTCGAGTAGTTTTGCAAGATAAAACCTGTCAGTAATTCCTTCAACCCAAATAGTTTTGTTTGTTAAGAATACGGAAGTGTTTTGAACTCCTATTTCCTCTAAGATTGATCTATCTCCGTAAGCAACTAAGCTAATATCACATGATTTTTCTGGCCTTTTACATAGAAATACAGAAATGTCGTCATATTGAATGGTAAGATCTAGAAAATGATTCGAGTGAGTTGTAAGAAAGTATTGATGCTGACTCTTATCCTGGAAAGCTTCAAGTAATTTACGCTGCATAGCGGGATGTAAGTTAACTTCCGGCTCCTCAATGAAAAATAGAGCTTTATCATACTCGTAAAGTGGAAAAGTAAGAATAATTAGCGTTTGGATTCCATCTCCCACATTATAAATTTCCTTCTCTTCTTCGCCAATTCGAATAGTAACGACGTCCGAACCTTCTTTTGGAATTAATGTAATAGGTTTTTGATCAAATAACTTTTCGCTCAGAAACTTCTCATACTCTTTTATTTTCTCTCGTTCCTCGTGATCTCCTAGCAACATATTTCTAATTCTCTTATAAATAGTTTGACCAGTAAAAATATTTACATGCTCAGCCAGTAGATAGTTTTGCCTTACGCGAGCGCCAATGAAGTCATCCTTATCAGTGCCGCTACCTGCACCAAACTCATTTAATGTGCGAATTGTAGGAATATAACATACCGGCTTGTGTGGAATATCACCTTCCATCTCTTCTAGGATTGATATTGTTTGTTTATGTCTGCCCGCAAACTCTAACGCTAAGGTTCGGAGTGTATTTATGTCGCGTCTCCCCGGGCGATAGCTAGCAATTTCAACTGATTGATTTAGAAAAGAACGCAGCAGACTCAGTAGCTCTGCGTAAGGATTTTGTCCGGCCTCCAAGTACTTGAAAGCGTAACCCGGAAAATTTACGTTTGCTATATCTATTTTACGTTGTTCAAATTTGATATCAGCCACACCGTTTAAACTACGATGCTGTCTGATATTCTTTTCGAAATCTTCTTGCATAGCGTTTAATGATATACCGAGTTCTGCAAAATCTTTTGATCGATAAGAAAATCTCAAGGGTTGAGTATTGGCAATGAATCTCATGAAACGACTCTTGCCGGTATTATTCGAGCCAATAAATATGTTAATGTCACCTAACTTTTCTATGACTTCATGGCTTTGGCTATCATCGTCTAGTATTTTGAAGCCTGAACTATTAAGCTCAGGTAACTCTAGTGCAGCAATCTTAAATTTATTTATACTATTACTCATTCAATATTAATTATAACTTATTGATTGAATTG
>CAYGDZ010000075.1:0-2622 GCA_964348805.1 uncultured Candidatus Saccharibacteria bacterium
AAGTCACCGCAAAAGTACTAGAAGCTGAAGTGAAAGGTGACAAGATACGTGTTATTCGCTTTAAGGCAAAGAAACGTGTTCACAAAGAACAAGGGCATCGGCAAAAGTACAGCAAAATACAGATCACGTCGATCAAATAAGCAAAAAACACCCCAGATGGGGTGTTTTTAAATTGCAATAAACTTTTCATACCACGTGGTATAATTGAGAGCATATAAAAGAGAGGCTTTGACAGAAAAAAATTGTGAGTAAACCAGTTATTATTGCAGTAACAAATCAAAAGGGCGGTGTAGGCAAGACAACTACAGCGATTAATGTTGCATATTATCTGGCAAAGGCTGGTAAAAAGACATTATTGGTTGACCTAGACCCCCAAGGCAATGCTTCTAGCGGTCTAGGCGTCGATAAATCAAAGATTGAAAAGAGCGTTATTGATCTGTTGGTGGGTGATAGTAAGTTAGCTGACGTCGTTATCAAGACAAAACACAAGAATCTATCACTAGTCCCGACAACTTCACACCTGGCAAACACAGAAGTAGAATTAGCTAGTTTGAACAATAAATTTGTTCGGTTGAAACAGGGGTTAGTCGATGATGAGACCTATGATTTTATCCTGATTGATAGTCCGCCTAGCCTCAGTTTACTAACCGTCAATGCATTAATCGCGGCACATTATGTTGTATTGCCAGTCCAGGCAGAATTCTACGCAATGGAAGGCTTGGGTCAGCTGCTAGAAACTATGAAATTAGTGCGAAAAGGCATGAATCCATCACTAGAACTACTGGGTGTACTAGTGACGATGCTCGACAGTCGCACATCACTATCTAAACAAGTTCACGATGAGATCAAAAAGCATTTTCCAGGCAAGGTATTGGATACTACAATACCTCGCAATATTCGTTTGGCCGAAGCTCCTAGTCATGGATTGCCAATTGGCGCGTACGAACGCTGGAGCAAAGGTGCTAGAGCCTACAAAGCTGCAACAAAAGAGATATTAAACAGGACTGGGGTATAGAGATATGGCGCAAAAAAAAGGCCTTGGCCGTAGTTTTGACAGTCTGTTGCCAACGGAGCTTTTGAATGAAGCTTTCGACCCAACAGCTAGCGAGGACGAGCGAGTATCAGAACTACGCCAGGTGAATATCGACGATATAAAACCCGACAAAAACCAGCCGCGCAGGAGTTTTGACGAAATAGCTCTGGGTGAATTGGCAGAGTCCATCAAAGAGCACGGGGTGCTGCAGCCATTAGTAGTTGTTGCCAGTGGTTCAAAGTTTGAGATTGTTGCAGGCGAGAGACGCTATCGGGCCTCGAAGTTGGCAGGTTTAAACAAAGTACCGGTTATTGTAAGAACTCTGAGTGCTCAGCATCGCCTGGAAGTCTCGCTGATCGAGAATTTGCAGCGACGTGACTTAAACGCACTAGAAACAGCGACAGCTTATCTGAAATTACGCGACCAGTTCAACTTGAAGCTAGACCAGATCGGAGCTCGAGTTGGTGGAAAATCAATCGCTGCTATCAGCAACGCTATCAGGTTACTACACCTACCAGAAAGTGCTAAGGAAGCTTTGATTCAAAAAGAGATTAGTGAGGGTCACGCCAGGCAAATTTTGGCTTTGACAGAAGAAAAATCACAAAATGATCTGTTGCAACATATTATTCGTGACGGTTGGAGTGTGCGCAGGGCAGAGCAATTTGTTATAGGTTACAAAAAAGGTCAGGGCAAGGACAGGCAATTATCGGGCGTGCGCTCGACCCTTAGCGAAACTCCACTGACAAAATCGATTTCAAAGAAATTAGGCACAGGTGTCAGGGTTAAAACTACTGCCAAGGGCGGACAGCTAGTCATTGATTTTACTGATGAAAAAGACCTAGAGCGAATCAGCAACAAGCTAAGTTAAAATAACCTAAAGTCTTGAAACGGGAATACCCGTAGGCCTACTGGGCCAATAATGTCGCTGTATGGGATAGTCCCCAGTCCACTGCGTGAATCTAGCGAGTAGTTACCCTCGCGATGGTCGCCCATAACGAAAATTTCTTCGTCTGGTACCTCTATATCTACATCTCCACTGGTCGGTGAGCCTTCAGCGTCTTTTGTTAGGGTGTCCGGGTCGAACCCATCAGGCTTGTCTTTGGTATAAACAGTTACTTGGCCCTTGATTACCTGTACTCGCTCGCCAGGAAAGGCAATAACTCGTTTAACTATATACTCGTCTTTACCGATTAGGCTCAGCGAGTATTCTGGATTTTTAAAAACTACAATTTCACCACGCTCTGGCACGTAGTCCTTGCTTTGTAAATGTGCGATTGTGCTAGGTATTTTATTAACGATTAACTTGTCACCAGTCAGCATAGTTTTCTCCATACTGGGGCCCTCTACGTTAAAGCTACGAAAGATGAATGCGTTGATGAACAACACACCCAAAAACACCAGTACGATGAACATAACAACACCTAAAATGTCTTTGACGACAGTACCCGTTTTTTCGGAATTCATATGTATCTATCATACACTACCTGGCAGTTTCTAGCATTGCCAGAAAGCGGTTATGTCCTATATAATGTTTGTAGCAAATGAGTAATAAAAATAATTCAATTGACGGTTTTAGTCTCCGTCGCCGT
>CAYGDZ010000076.1:0-2620 GCA_964348805.1 uncultured Candidatus Saccharibacteria bacterium
TTTTATTTATTTGGTTATGTCTATATTCGCACATATTCGCTAAAAAGTCAATATGGTTATGGTTGTATTTTTGACTACCGTAAGCGTTTTGTGATAATATATGGGGTGAAAACTCTATAAAAAGAAAAATACAAAAATGACCTCAGTTTCACCTATATTAATCATCGCCTTTGCCGGCTTGTTGCACGCAAGTTTTCAATTAGGTGTTGCCCTGCTAACCCTCCTTAGCGGTCATTCATTGGGCTCTCATCGATCTTTTCGTAAATTGATGCGGCTGAACCTTGCCTATTTGTTTGGCGCAAGTGTTGTTACAATATTGCTATTTTGTGGGCTGGCATATCTGATGTTACTGACTGTTGGCCAGAATATACAACTAGCTTGGTTTAGCTTGGCAATTTTGAACGTAGTTATAGGGATCAGCGTCATGATATTTTACTATCGTCGGTCAAAAGGAACCGGGTTGTGGATACCAGATTCAATGGCAAAGTACCTCAATAAAAGGGTCAAAAAAACAGACTACGCAGCCGAAGCATTCACATTGGGTGCTGGATCAGTACTAGCAGAGTTTCCGTTCATCGTTGGACCGCTAAGCCTCGCTGTACTTTACACCCTGACTCTGGGCAGTGCAGATGTACAGGCTCAGGCTTTAATAATATATTGTTTGATTGCCCTATCACCACTGATTACAATCGTTGCGCTAGTTGGTGCTGGTCACAAAATTAGTCACATTCAAAAATGGCGTGAAGACAACAAATTATTCCTGCAATATTGTGCTGGTAGCGGACTGGTAATATTGGGTGCGTTCGTATTTGTCGATAAATTCATAGGATCTGGCGTATGAGCTCGTATGTAATAAAAAGTGGTGGCCTGCATGAAAGCGAGTTATTTGACCCGTTAAAACTGCACGGATCGCTGATGGCTGCGTGCTTGGCCGTTCGGTCGCTAGAAGGCGAAGCGCATATGACTGCACAGCGTATTGTTGAAAAAGTTATAGACTGGCTGGACAATAAAACAGAGGTAACTAGCAATGATGTAAGGCGTGTGGCAGCTAATAACCTACAGGCCTACCAGCCAGAAGCTGCATACATTTACGAAACATATAAGGATATTTTGTAAGGATAAAAATGGCAAAAAAGATTTTTGATTATGACTTGTTAGTAATCGGCAGTGGAGCCGGTGGCTCGATTGCAGCTAGCCTGGTGGCACGACAAGGTAAAAGGGTCGCATTGGTTGAGGCTGACGCGCTGGGTGGTGATAGCGCAAACTTTGGCGACGTACCTACTGGCGCAATGCTAAATGTTGCTAGAATATTTAGCGAGGCAAAGGGCGCTAGCAAATTCGGTATCCGATCGAACGCAATTGGCTATAACTACCCTACAATCAAAGCCTGGAAAGAAAAGGTCGTTTCACGCACTAGTTCTGGTGGCGGCAAGCGATATTATCAATCATTGGGCGTAACTGTAATTCCTGGTTCAGCACACTTTATCAGCCCACACGAAGTCAGTGTCAATCGCCGCCATATTTCGGCCGAGCATGTGTTGATTGCTAGCGGCGCCGAGTGGTCGCTACCAAAAGTCAGCGGACTGGATAAAATCCATTATCTAACACCTGCAACCGCACTGGAGCTACCTCGTCCACCAAAGAGCTTATTTATTATCGGTGGTGGCGCTGTGGGATTAGAGTTTGCACGATTATTTAGCGCATTTGGCTCGAAAATATATGTTGGTGAAATTGCACCTAGGTTGATACCCCGTGAAGACCAAGAGGCTGGCAAGTTAGCAGCCAAAATATTGTCGGAACAATACGGCGTAACACCTCTAACAGAAACCAGAGTTACACGCGTTGCAAAAGAAGGTGTTGCAACGCGTGTAACATTCTTGCGTGGCCGCGAAGAACACTCGGTCAAAGTCGAGGCTGTACTGTTAGCCGCTGGTAAAATGCCTCGCGTTGACATTGGCCTGGAAAATGCTGGTATCGAATATTCACCGCGTGGTATCGAAGTTAACGAACATCTGCAAACTAGTGCAAAACATGTCTTTGCAGCTGGGGACGTGCTGGGTGGCTTTGGGCTGACTCATGTTGCCTTGATGGAAAGTCGAGTGGTGGCTCACAACATTTTGCACAAAAATAAAGTCACACCAAATTACAAAAGTATCCCCCGTATCACCTACATCACACCCGAAATCGCCTCTGTTGGTATGAGCGAAGATGATTTGATAAAGCGTGATTTGTCATATGACAAAGCTGTCGTGCCGCTAGGTATTGTTGGCCGATCAGTTATAACAGATAATCGCGAAGGCTTCGTAAAAGTTTTGGCTGACAAAAAGACTGGTCGAATACTAGGCGCGACGGTTGCCGCACCATCTGCTGGGGAAATAATTCAAGAGCTAACACTGGCTATCCAACACAATCTAACAGCTAGTGATGTTGCCAGTACTATGCACGCCTTTCCATCGTGGTCCGAGGCTGTGCGTATAGCCTGCGCAAAAATTTAATATCACATAATTTTCTTACTTTAGCAAAAGTAATTATTGCAAATAACTGAGATAGCTGCTACAATAGCTGAACAACAAACGCCGCGGGGTGGAGCAGTCTGGTCAGCTCGTGTGGCTCATAACCA
>CAYGDZ010000077.1:0-2556 GCA_964348805.1 uncultured Candidatus Saccharibacteria bacterium
AGCACCAGTTTACTCCCCACCATGACCCACTGCAATACCCAAATTACCCATTTATCGAAACAGTGGTAGCGGTTTTCCACAGCTTTGTGGAAAACTGCTTATGTTAACAGATAGAAAAACCCCTACAAAGCTTTGCGGGGGTAATCTATTTTTACAACGTTCTGACTTACTGTAGTAAGCTGTTTGCTACTTGCATAGCATAAGTCGTGTGGATTTGTGTCAAAATCCATAGGATCAAGAATGCTGCATTGACTAGTAGTGATACGATCAAAAGTGCGTTTTTAAAGTCTTCTAATGTGTATGGCACGCTAGCAAATATCAATCCTTCGCGACTACCTACTGCGTATGCTTTTGCTGTTGCTGTTTTCTTTGTAGCTTTTTTTGTGTTTGATTTCATAATATATTCATATTAGCATAAACATTATCAAATGTCAATGATGCTATACTGTTAACACTACTTATGATAGGTATCTCTTTCCGTATACTCTGGCGAATCCTGATACTGGCACTTGGTATTGCCCTGGCATTTGGCGTGATCAACCAAGCCTACCCTTTCTTGGATCAATACATGCCAGTATGGCTTGTATTCTTAGTTTTATACATAGCCTTAGCCTATATAGGTATACCAGCCCTGATCCGACTGTGGCGTATGGTGATAAAACCTGACCATCTGCCTATTTATGCCACAACCCGCGATGGTTGGGCGTCTGACCCTGTAAATATAGCCAT
This sequence comes from uncultured Candidatus Saccharibacteria bacterium, assembly GCA_964348805.1. Lineage (GTDB taxonomy): Bacteria > Patescibacteriota > Saccharimonadia > Saccharimonadales > Saccharimonadaceae > JACPYF01. Next base: position 730 of record CAYGDZ010000077.1, read on the forward strand.
AGTATGTAAATCGCAATCACACCTGATAAAAGCAATGCAGAAAGCCGGTTGGTCAGTAGCTGCGAAAGGCACGCTGGTCAACAACTTGCGAACAGGATTGGCAATTCTGCTGAGCGATCACTATCCCGAAGCACCTATGAGCCGACTGTTCCTATTTGGTAGGTCACAAGATATAGGATTCCAGATACAAGACGGTGACTCCCCTTCGCCCAGACACCGTCACCACGTTAGATTTTGGAAAGTTAAAACGCCAGAAAAGAATGATGAGCATCATGATTTTTGGCATAACCTAGTACGACTATTCCGTCGTCGCAGCAGCGAAGTGTGGATAGGTTCAGCAACTCATGACATATCATTTATAGCTCTTCGTACGCGTAATTTTCAGCTGACTCATCAAATAGATAGCGACACGAACAAAGAGCGTGATTACTTGATAAAGACCTTGGCAGATAGCAATTTACTAAAAGGCGAAGTCAATGAAGTAACCTCTGGACACGAGCTAGAATTTCGTGGTCAGACATTTGGCGTTAACATCATAGTTGATGGACGCCTAAAAGTTATTCGATTAAGTAAGTAGTTATCGTCGATCGATAAAGGTCAGGGCTTTGCCTGATTTGCCACCACGGCCAGTACGGCCAATTCGGTGGATATAATCGTCATATGTCTGAGGTGTATCAAAATTAATCACGTGTGATACATCAGAGATGTCTAGTCCCCTAGCGGCAACATCGGTTGCAACTAGTACTCGAACTTTTTCGTCTTTGAATGCTTTTAGAGCACGTTGTCGCTGAGCCTGAGTCTTGTTGCCATGAATGGCTTCAGATGGAATATTATGATCAGTCAGCGCTGTTGCTAGACGTTGTACACCATACTTTGTTTCACCAAAGACTAGTACCTTGTCGAACTCTTCTTTTTGCAGCAGGTCTTTTAGAATTTCTAGCTTGTGTACTTTGTCACGAGCTTCGATAACATCTTGGTCAACATGATCGCTAGTCACACCGCTACGAACAGATACAGTTTCGGGATTTTTCATGAAATCTTGAACCAATGCGTTGATAGTTGGCGTCATAGTTGCGCTAAAACATAGAGTTTGGCGTTGTGACGGCAGCTCAGACGCAATTGCTTTGATGTCAGGCAAGAATCCCATATCTAGCATGCGGTCAGCTTCGTCCAAAACAAATGTATTGATATTACCTAGGCGCATAACCTTGCGGTTTAGTAGGTCCTTTAGACGACCTGGCGTACCGATGATAACGTGTGGTCCACGTTTAATCTCACGGATCTGCTTGTCGATGTTAACTCCACCAACTACGACTGCGCTGTATAGCTTCATACCACCAGAAAATTTCTTGAATTCCTGGTCGATTTGCTGAGCTAGCTCGCGTGTTGGAGCCATGATTAGTACTGATGCTACTTCACGGTTCGCATATAGCTTCTCTAGAATTGGCAATAGGAATGCAACAGTTTTACCTGTTCCAGTGTTTGCCAAGCCAATTACGTCTTGACCCTGCAGCGCTATTGGAATAGCTTGGTCCTGAATAGCTGTCGGTTGGTCAAAGCCGATACGTTCTAGATTGTATTTAATAGCCTGGTTCAGCGCAAAATCATTAAACTGATGCTTTGATGCGTATGGGATATCCTCGGCAACTGTTACAGATTTGTTAATAAACTTACTAGAGTGGATATTTTGTTTTCTAGGTCCACCTTTTTTAAAGCCGCCTTTGCGACCTCCGAATTTACGGCTGTTATTGTTTTTGTTGGGACGATATGTACGCCCACTAAAAGAGTTGTTTCTCTGCATGAATACCTTTCTATGATCATTCATTA
>CAYGDZ010000078.1:0-2555 GCA_964348805.1 uncultured Candidatus Saccharibacteria bacterium
TACTAGTATAGTATAATTTAACGTATAAATATAGGGAGAATGTATGGCAGATAAGGCTAAAAAAACTGACGTAAAAGGGGTGGCAAAAGTAAACGAAGGCAAGATGAAAGCTCTAGGTTTGGCAGTAGATCAAATCACCAAAGAATTTGGCGAAGGATCAATCATGAAACTGGGCGAGGGTCACAAAGCCAACGTTGAGCTCATTCCTGGTGGAAGTTTGAGCCTGGATCTAGCGCTGGGTGGTGGATATCCAAAAGGTCGTGTAATCGAAATCTATGGCCCCGAGAGCTCTGGTAAAACTACCCTAACCTTGCATGCAATTGCCGAAATACAAAAACAAGGTGGCACAGCGGCGTTTATCGATGCTGAACACGCCCTAGACCCTAGCTATGCCCGAAAACTAGGTGTTGATACAGACAATTTGTTGGTATCTCAACCTGACAATGGCGAGCAAGCACTGGAAATTGCTGAAACTCTAGTTCGCTCAAACGCAGTTGATCTGATAGTTGTCGACAGTGTTGCAGCGCTAGTACCACAAGCTGAAATCGACGGCGACATGGGTGATTCACACATGGGATTACAGGCTAGGTTAATGAGCCAAGCCCTACGTAAGCTAACAGGTGTTATCAGCAAGTCAAAAACTACCATCATATTTATTAACCAGATCCGTATGAAGATTGGTGTAATGTTTGGCAACCCAGAAACTACAACCGGTGGAAATGCATTGAAATTTTATTCATCAGTTCGTTTGGATATTCGTCGTATTGGCCAGATCAAACAAGGCGAAGAAATAATTGGTAACAGAACTAAAGTAAAAGTTGTAAAGAATAAGGTCGCACCGCCATTTCGTGTGGCAGAATTTGACATCATGTACAACGAAGGAATTTCAAAGACTGGCGACGTGTTGGATCTAGCAGTTGAAAAAGAAATTGTTGGCAAAGCTGGTGCTTGGTTTGACTACAAAGACGGAAAAATTGGCCAAGGCCGCGAAGCAACAAAACTATACCTAAAAGAAAATCCAAAAGTTCTAGCCGAAATCGAAAAGAAAGTTCGCGAAAAAGTAGCTACCGAAGAAGAGTAAACACTAGTAGTTATATGAAAATAACAAAAATACAGCCGGCAGTTAAAACTGCTGGTAGGTATAATATTTTTGTTGATGAAAAGTACAGCTTTTCGCTAGACGAGAACCAATTGTTGGATCTAAAGCTAAAAATTGGGTTTGAAATTGGTGAAGATCAGTTAGACGAGTTAAAGGGCGAGAGTGAATACGGCAAAGCTTACGCTAGGGCGTTAGAATTGATACTGAGTCGTCCACGAAGCGAAAAAGAGATGAAAGATTACGCTTGGCGCAAAAAATGGGACGAGGAACTGAGCGACAGGGTGTTGGGAAAGCTTCGTGATAAAGGCTATTTGGATGATGAAAAATTTGCGCAATTTTGGCTGAGAGCTAGGACAGGCGGAAAGCCACGCAGCAAGCGAAAGATCAGTGCAGAATTAGCTCAAAAAGGTGTAAAAAGAGAAATAATAGATAGTGTATTACTAGATTACGACGAAGGTCATGAGATGTCAGCGCTGCGTAAATTGGTAGATAAAAAAAGAAGTAAATACATGGACGAGCAAAAGTTTATGACCTATCTAGCATCTCAAGGCTTTAGTTATGATATGATCAAACAAGCGCTCAGTAATAACGACTAGCTGCTATCTGTTGTACTAGCGTTAGTCGATGGGGTGGTTGATTGTCGAAAAGGATTTGTAAAACCTTCATTTATTGCCGCTGGTTGGATCTTCTCATCTAGGCTGGCAGAATTAACAACAATATTATTGTTATTAATTTCGACAATCTGGGTGCGATTAATAATCAGATGACTGGTTTGCAAACTTTTCATCAAGGGTCGCTTTACATACAACTGGTGAATTTTGAAATCCATTGGGTCTAGAGAAAAATCATAGATTTTACCTAGCTTTGTTTTTTGGTCATCAATGACTTCTATATCAACCAGCTTGAAATTGAGTTTGATTATTTCAGTTAGTTTTATCATGTCACTTTGCAGGACTAACTCGTCTACACTATCAATTATAAAACCCATATTGCCGACTTCACGGATATCACGGGTTAGCAGTAATGTATCTTTTTCTACAAGGCCCTTTCCGGACAAATGGTAAGCTAAAATATCCAATGTAGCAGGGTCAATAATAGGACTGGTAGTTTGAGCGATCGCCGCACCAGTCTGAAGACTCATTACCGAAATATCCTTTAGTTTAGAAGAAAGCATTAGCATAAGAACATTATATCATTCTGTAAATGGATTTATACGCTGGTCAGTTGGCAGGCTGGCGTCTGAGTTCTGACCACTAAAATCAAGCGCTGTGATTCGGGGTATAGTCGGGTCTTCACTAAAGTTTTCAACGGTTTTTTCAGCATTTATTTTTTGCTCGTACTCGGTGTCGGATGGCATGTTGAGAGTGCTACCTACTGTTATAATGGTCATAGCTATAATAACTATTAGTATTCCAGTAAAAATAAAATAGTGTGACTTTTTCAATATATCATTAGC
>CAYGDZ010000079.1:0-2523 GCA_964348805.1 uncultured Candidatus Saccharibacteria bacterium
AAAAGCAACGTGGTATCACGATTGCTACGTCTCACCAAGAATACGAATCAGAAAATCGTCACTACGCTCACGTTGACATGCCTGGTCACGCTGACTATGTTAAAAACATGATCACCGGTGCTGCACAGGTTGACGGTGCAATCTTGGTTGTATCTGCAGCTGACGGCCCTATGCCACAGACTCGTGAACACGTACTATTAGCAAAACAAGTCGGCGTTCCAAAAATCGTTGTGTTCCTAAACAAGATGGACATGGCTGACGAAGAACTAGTTGAACTAGTTGAAGAAGACGTACGTGACCTATTGGAAAAGAACGGTTACGACCGCCAAGCTCCAATCATCAAGGGTTCTGCACTAAAAGCCCTAGAAGGCGACGCAAAGTACCAAGACGCTGTCATGGAACTAGTCAAAGCTATGGACGAATACATCGAAGAGCCAAAGCGCGACCTCGACAAACCTTTCCTAATGCCTATCGAAGATGTTTTCTCTATCAAAGGTCGTGGAACTGTTGCAACTGGTCGTATCGAGACTGGTGTTGTTAACATCAACGACGAAGTTGAAATCGTTGGTATCCGCGACACAAAGAAAACTGTTGTAACTGGTATCGAAGCTTTCAAAAAGAACCTAGACAAGGGTCAAGCTGGCGACAACGCTGGAATCTTGCTACGTGGCATCGAACGTGATGACATCGAACGTGGTCAAGTTATCTGTAAGCCTGGTTCTGTTGCTCCGCACACTGAATTCGACGCTGAAGTATACGTGCTTAGCAAAGAAGAAGGTGGACGACACACTCCATTCTTTAAAGGTTACAAACCTCAGTTTTACTTCCGTACCACTGACGTAACTGGTGAAGTAGAGCTACCAGCTGATAAAGAAATGGTTATGCCTGGTGACACACTCACTTTCAAAGTTAAACTACTTGCTCCAATCGCTATGGAACAGGGTCTAAACTTCGCTATTCGTGAAGGTGGACGTACTGTTGGTGCTGGTGTGGTAACCAAAGTTACTAAATAGTAGTCTAGCTACTCAATAAAAATACCTCTCATTGCGAGGGGTATTTTTGATTTGAAAAGCAAACACCCCGCCATTCCCGAAGGAACAGCGAAGTGTTCAACTTGACGGGTGACGGGGCTTGGTTAGAGAAGCAAACTGATGAAATCTCCGATTTTGTCGTCGAAATGCGTGATCAGAATTGCCACCAGGATTAACCCAACGATTGCAATTTCTTCCCACATACCGTCCGACTCTTCGTCGTTGTCCCTGTACATTGTTCCTGGCTCCTTTACTAGTGGAGTACGATCTGCAGTTCAGATTTTGTTTCACTATAGCATGAAAATAATATTGCGCAACTTGCAACAGAGGCAGTTTTGCGTTAATATAGTGTCATATATCAAATATATATACCGAGAACTCGCTCAGTGAAACCCTGCAGAGAGGTTACGGTATCGTACATAACAAGGAGTTACAATTATGGCAGAAGCATCTGCACAAGTCCCGCGAATTCGTATTCGTCTAAAGGCATATGATCACAAAGTGATCGACCAATCAGCAAAACAAATCATTGACACTGCTATTCGTAGTGGAGCGCAAGTAGCCGGCCCTGTACCGCTGCCTACGCGTCGTTCTACCTACACAGTGGTAAAGAGCCCCCACGTATATAAAAAGGGCGGAGAAGCCTTTGAGATGCGTGTACACAAACGTTTAATCGACATTTCTGGTGCTAGCGCCAAAACTATCGACAGTTTGCAGAATCTACCCCTACCAGCTGGTGTAGATGTCGAAATTCGAATGTAGCAAAACGCTTACACTTTCTGCTATAATTGCAGGCGATGAAAAGCCAAAAAAATAAAAAGTTTTTACCAGACGAGACTGACGGCGCATTTTTACTAAAAATTGTGATGTATATTATCCTGGCATCTGTCTGGATAAAGTTCATGGAGCCGATTGATCTAGGATTTATAGGCCTGCACGGCATACCTATTGGACTGTTTGTGGGTTTGCTAGTTGCAAGCCATGATAGATTCCAAATTGATCGCAAGATTGAATACGTCGTGCTGATTGTCATGACAATCGTAACGTATTTCATACCTGCTGGCATAGTTCTATAAAAAATCACCCTAATTGCTAGGGTGATTTTAGTTTATATGACTACAGACTACTCTGCTTGGGCGTTCTGTATGTCGATTTGGTCGTAGATGTCGTTAACTCGTTGACTAGTAGTGTAAGAGAATGAAGCTGCTGCTATCACCGCAATACCGATAATTAACCAGTAAACTGTGTTGATTGTAAATTCAATTTTCCAAAAGCTTTTGTTGGCGCTTTTCTTTGCAACACTTCGTTTAACTGTTGCTTTTGCTGTTTTCTTTGTAGTAGTTTTCTTTCGTGTAGCCACGGTTGATATCTCCTTGTTTTTAATGATTAGCATTATGACGGACTGGCGTCAAAATTACAATTGTTTTATTTATTTCCCAAGTTACCTTTATCTGTTGACACAGAGGCGCCGTAGCTGTTACTATGGAATGAG
>CAYGDZ010000080.1:0-2491 GCA_964348805.1 uncultured Candidatus Saccharibacteria bacterium
AAAACCCAGAGCTTTCACCTCGTTACCAAGCAGTTGTTCTAGGTGATGCTGATCAGGCTGCGCAATCACCGGTACAAGTCCAAACTTGGTTAGCCAGAACTGGCATCAAACCGATCAGCGCTATTGTTGATGTGACAAATTATCTGATGGCTCTAACTGGCCAGCCACTACACGCATTTGATTATGACAAGTTCGCTAAACTAAACAGTGACAAGGCAGAAATTGTCGTACGTGCTGGCAAAAAAGGTGAAAAGCTGAAATTGCTGGATGGTCGCGAGATTATATTGACCCAGCAAGACATCGTGATCGCCAGTGGCGAGACTGCAGTAGCGCTGGCTGGTGCCATGGGCGGCGCATTAACAGCGATTGATAGCAATACAAAAAACATCCTGCTAGAGAGCGCTAGTTTCAACCTTTATAACCTACGTACAACCCAAATGCGCCACGGCATTTTCACAGATGCTATAACTAGGTTCACAAAAGGTCAATCACCACAGCAAGCCGCACCAGTGTTGTCGCAGGCTACTGACATGCTGACACAAATGACTGGCGCACAGGTTGCCAGCCCAGTTGTCGAGCAATACCCAGGCAAAGAAAAAGCCATATCACTAGATGTTGATACTGAAAATATCAATCAAATTCTGGGAACAAGTTATGGCAAAAATATCATTTCGTCTACGTTGAAGCACACAGAATTTGATATCACCGCCAAGGGCGACAAGCTACAAATCACAGTGCCATATTGGCGAGCAGATATACATATAGTCGAGGATATCGCAGAAGAAGTCGGTAGGATAAATGGTTATGATGAGATTGCACCTAGTCTACCAACACGTGACTTTGTGGCATCTGACAAAAGCGAGCTCGAAGCCTTGAAGCAAAAACTGCGCACCATATTGGCCCGAGCAGGCGCAAACGACATTTTGACCTATAGTTTTGTCCATGGTGATTTGCTAACCGCAGTTGGCCAAAAACCTGCAAATTCATTCGCCATTACAAATGCTATCAGCCCAAATCTGCAATATTATCGCCAGACACTGACGCCTAGTTTGCTAGAGTTGGTTCATCCAAATATTAAAGCCGGCACAAATGAATTCGTCCTGTTCGAGATAAACAAAACTCATAACAAAGTGCACGGCAGAGATAGTGAAGGTTTGCCGGGCGAGCTAGAAATGACCTCGATAGTATATGCCAACAAAAAATCTATCAAAGGTGCGCCGTTCTTTGCCGTTCGCCGCTATCTGGATTTTGTTGCCAGTCAGCTAGGTCTAGAATTTGTATACAGCCCAATCGATAAAAAACCAGATTATCCGGTGACAGCGCCATTTGATTGGCAGCGCAGCGCCTATATCACCGAGAAAAAATCTGGGGTTTTCCTAGGTATCATCGGCGAATACCGACAAGCGGTCATAAAAAATCTGAAATTACCGCAATCTACAGCTGGCTGCGAATTGGGGACGGAACATATACTGGAGGCTGTTCAGGCGTCCGAAGCTAATTACAAACCAATGAGCAAATATCCTGGTACTTCACAAGACATTACCTTGCAAGTTAGTAGCGCAACACCGTTCTTAAAAGTTCAAAATACAATCGAGACTGCATTGCAGTCTGTAGATATCGAATGGTCGCTCGGCTATGTAGGTGTATACCAACCGGATAAAGGCAAAACAAAAAACATTACATTTCGCATTCGTTTAACAAATCACGAAAAAACTATTACTAAGGATCAAGCTAATACTGAGGTAGAAAATATTGCTGCAACATTGGCAAAGAAAATTGATGCAAAAGTAATCTGATATAATACTTAGAATAAAGAGAGGCAGAAAATGGAAAAATCATCAACATCAACCACGCAAAAAATTATTATTTGGTTCATTATTGTTGCTATGACAGTTGGCTCTATCGGAGCGTATTTCATAGTGATCGTAGAGAACGAGAACCAAAAGAGGGAGGCAGCTCAGCAGGCGAAATTACAAAAAGAATACGAAGAACAACAGGCAGAGGAGGCTAAGAAAGTGAAAGAACCACTAGACGGATACGCATCAGCACCTTTTGACAAAGCGTCAGTCACAGCGCTGAGTGTCGAGGTACTAAAACAAGGCGAAGGCAAAACAGCAGCAAAGAACTCTAATGTCAGTGCAAATTATTTTGGCTGGACTAGCGATGGCAAGATTTTTGATAGTAGCAAAAAAGATGGAGTTGTTAGCCCAGTAGACTTTCCACTGGATAAAGTCATACCTGGTTGGACAGAAGGATTAACTGGCGTCAAAGCAGGTAGTGTAGTGAAACTAACCATCCCTGCTAACAAGGCATATGGATCATCTGGCGCACCACAAGCCGGTATCGGACCGAATGAACCATTAGTCTTTATTGTAGAATTAGTATCAGTCAAGTAATCGCTGGTTTAGTACAAAACTACAACATATAGCGTCTTGACCCAATACGCTAACGCTATATATAATAAATGACAACGATATAACAAAAACATATA
>CAYGDZ010000081.1:0-2488 GCA_964348805.1 uncultured Candidatus Saccharibacteria bacterium
CTTTTACACTCGTCCTAGACATACAATTTCTCCCGAATATCAGCTACATTTTCACGGATAGAATAATCTAATTTAATAGCTTTAGTTATTTTATCAACAGAATGTATGGCGGTTGTGTGATCTTTTCGGCCCAGTTCGCGGGCAATAGACGGAAAACTACTATGTAGCTCGCTGCGCATCAAATACATAGCGATTTGGCGAGGTATCATGATATTACGATCTCTTTTCGGACTGATAATATCACTAACATCTACATTAAAATGATATGCGACCTTATTTACTATCTGTTTTGGTGTTAGATGTTTTGGTCTAGATCGTGATACATTACCAATTATTCCCTCGGCAATTTGTTTGTCCGGACTGATTCCACGCATCTCACAAAAAGCCAATAATTGGTTTAAGGCACCCTCTAATTCACGAATATTACTCTTTATATTACTGGCAATATATTCGATTGTATCTTGCTCGAGCTCAAAGCCGGCTTGCGCAGCTTTACTTTGTAATATTGCGCACCTGGTTTCAAAATCTGGCATGTGTATATCAATTGCCATACCCCACTCTAAACGACTGCGTAGACGATCAGTTAAACTAGCGATTCGTTTTGGCGGCTTGTCGCTGGTGATCAATATCTGACAGTTATTTTGATGTAGATAGTTAAAGATATGGAAAAAGGCTTCCTCGGTCGTCTCTTTTCCAGCTATAAACTGGATATCATCCATTATCAGTACATCAATATTTTTGTAACGGTCTGAAAAATTATCCCTTTTATTCTTGCTACGTAAATATGACATAAACTTACCGATAAATGCTTCGGTAGTGGTGTAGTGGACATTCAAGTCAGGTTTCTTTTTTAGCAATTCATTACCAACAGCTTGGATTAGGTGTGTTTTACCCAAACCAACACTGCCGTAAACATACATCGGGTTGTAGCGTTCACCAGGTTTTTCGACAATTGCTTGGGCAACTGTATAGGCTAGGTCATTATTACTACCAACAACAAACGAATCCAAGGTATACTTTGGATTGAATTTGTTTTCGGTTTGCGTATCATCGCTGTTTTTTGCTGCAGTCTTCGATGAACGAAAATCACTAACAACTGGGTCACTGCTGCGGGATACTTTTTTGTCAGAATTTATCCTATAGACGATAGATTTTGGTTTAACATTGTTTTTAGCTAGGATCTTTCGAATCTGATCGTCAAATTTTGATTCCAACTGTTGTTTGGTGAATATATTTTTTACACCAATTATCAAATCATCATTCGTAGAGTCTTCGCTGAGTTTTGTTTCTTTGAACCACGCCGCAAACGCTGCCTTTGAAACTGACACCTCTATCTCACCCAGCACTGTTTGCCATAAAACTTGGTTCACTTTTCTCCTCAACACTTTTAGTACCCTTAACTATAAACCACCAACAGGGTTTTCCACAACCAAAAGCGTTACAAAACCCAAACCACTAGACTAGAGATAGACTTTTACACATTGGCTCATTAATACCTTACAAACTGTGGAAATATAGCAAAATAATGTGCAAAACAAACATTTACTGTCATATAAAAACATATATTTAGCAAGAAAACCTAGTCTTTACCGGTGTTTTATGGTAGAGTGGTTGTCATATGCCAAAGAGAACTCATCAACCAAAAACACGCCGCCGTGCCCGAAAGCATGGTTTTCGAGCACGTATGTCATCAAAAGCTGGTCGCTTGGTGCTAAAAGCTCGTCGCCTGAAACAACGCGCAAAACTCAGCGTCTAAGCGCTATACTATAGATATGTTATCTCACCGAAATCGTTTCCACGGTCATGGTAGTTTGCGTTACCTGTATAACAAAGGCACAAAAACTCGTAGCCGCGAGTTGGGTTTGTATTATATCGATAATAAAAACCGCGTTCATTCCAGATTTGCAATTGTTGTTAGCAAAAAAGTACACAAATCTGCAGTAAAGCGAAATAGGATTCGTCGGCGTATATACGAGATAGTTCGTCTAGAGCTCGATAACATTAAAAAGCCATATGATTTTATCATCACTGTTTTTACACCTGATCTATTGGAACTGGAACCAGAACAACTAAAAAAACTAGTGACCGAGCTGCTAGCAAAAGAAAAGCTAATCAGTTTATAGGAAAACAATACTTTATTCATATTCCAAGGCTTTTATGACTGGAGCGAAAGAGCTAAAGGGTTTTGAGGGGTAGCCGTAGCTACATCGAAAAAGCATTTAGCTCTTGCAGTTAGTCAGAGGAGGCTTGGGGATGGCAGAAAGTGTTGTTTTCCTATAAAATAGTATAAAAGACAGGGAGACTTTTACCAGATGGATATTTTTAACGTTTTGATCGTTCAGCCAATTTTCAACGCATTGCTACTGATATATGCGGCAGTGGGGGATTTTGGACTCAGCATTATTATATTTACAATTTTTGTGCGTCTAGCGCTGTGGCCACTAATCAAAAAGCAGCTACATCAGACAAAGTTGATGCGAAAAGTTCA
>CAYGDZ010000082.1:0-2479 GCA_964348805.1 uncultured Candidatus Saccharibacteria bacterium
TTTTACAACATACTGAATAATCAATTATTTTATACTACTTCTTAGTAACTATTACGATAAATTGACTTTATTGTAGCTTTGCTTTTTGCTCTTCTGACAAAAAGGTAAATATGAATCGATGGTTAAAACGTCGTTCAGCCCAAATCCGCTTGACCTCTTCTGGGTCTCTGCCTGTGTGGTCGATTGCATCATCAGTTAGCTCTACACTGGCACGTTCTGCTAGATTAACTATTGCTTCCTCGGGCAGTTCCATGAATGTTTCGCGAAGCCTTTCTAGCTCCACCTCTGGCTCATGCTGTTCTGAGCCTAGTATGCCAACTGGCTGTGGGTCTGCAACTGCATATATGTTACGCTCTGACAAATTAACCAAAAACCCATTACTATGGAATTTTTTCAAATCTGCTAACGCATTTTCTGTTGGTGATAATTGCTCAGCCATTACTAATCCTTCTGTAACACTTTATTTGTCTATATTTTACAATAAACAGTCTTTATGAACAAGTGTATTACAGTTCGGTAACTTTTACCACTGACAAGTTAATCTTTCATTGCCTTATCTAACTGAGGCTGTATAAACTCTGCCATAAATTGATGGCCTTCGTGGTTGGGATGTACGCCGTCTGGCAGTAGCTCGGTTTGGCTTTGTTTTTCTGTCATAGGCTTGAGGATATCTATAAAGTCTACTTTGTTTTCTATGCAAAAACTGCGCAAGTTATCATTGAAACTCTCTATCCTACTGTATGAGTAGCCAATATCTTTGTCCCAAGCCACAGGATTTGTACGCTCCTCGACACATGGCGTGAGTCCAATAAACACAACTTTGGTGGTATATTTGTGAGCCAGCTCTAGCAACTTTGATAAGTTTTGCAGGTACTGTTCGACTTCCATAATATTTTTGCCGGATTTTATATAGGTATCATTTACACCTACAGAAAATACTATAGCAAACTCTTCACCTGGCCATTTGCGATTTTGTGTTTCGTTTTCAAATCTAGCTAATATGTCTGTGCTAGTGTCACCTGATACACCGAGATTGAAAATAGTTGGTGCGTACTTGTCCTCCCCGCTAATATTTTGCAGATCGTAATATTTGCGAATAGTATTTACCCATCCACCTTCAGGATCCCAAAATCCTTGCGTAATACTGTCTCCAAAAACTAAAACTCTCATGTAATAATTATAAGCTATTTCTTAGTAACTTTGACCATAGCGTGGCGGATTGGAATTTCGCCTAGTAGGTAGCCAGATTGCAGTTCCTCTGCTATTACTTCGTGTTCGCCTTCACTATCGTCAAATTGAATAGCTTCGTGTAGTTCAGGGTTGAACAGGGTTCCGGGTTTTGCGTCGATACGTTTCAGGTTCAGGTCAGTTAGTGATTTGTCGAGGTTTTTTGATAGACCTGCTACACCCTGCGCCCATTTGTTGTCAGCTAAATCAGCTGGCATGTGGCCAACAGCACGTTCGATATTGTCGATTACTGGTAGTAGTTTCAAGATTGCGGACATTTGACCTGCGTCGCGTGCAGTTTTCTTTTCACCCTCGACACGGTTGCGATAATTTTCGAAATCAGCACGGTTACGCTGCAAGTCGGCGATTGCATCGATCAGTTTTTCTTCTAATTCTGCTTGTTTCTTACTTTTTGCCATAATTATATTCTACCTTTGATATTCATATGAGTGCAGTTCATTTCAAAATCGAGAATCGTAAATGAGCTGTATTGAGAGATACAGTGAATGCGACTCGCAGATTTTGAGATGAAATGTGCCATAGGAATATTAAAGAATCTCCTCTAGCATTGCACCTGCGTGGCGGACCAACCCCATGACTTTGCCGTAGCTCTGACGAGTTGGGCCAAGGATACCGATATAGCTATTGTCACTATATGGTGAGCGGAAACGGCTGATGATTAGTGTTGCCTCGGCGTTTTTGCCAATTGGGTTTTCGGTTCCTATAAATACATTTAGCGGTTCATTCGGTGCAGCTTCTTTTAGCCAAGGTTCCAAATTGTCGAGCAAACGCGCGACATTTTGCGAATGATCGCCACCCATAAATTCTGGATGTGAGAATAGATTGCCAATACCGCTGAGGTATAGCTGGTCGCCAATAGTTGCGATACCTAGATTGTGAGTTAGCTCAGCTAAACTATCTACAGCTGAGCGAATGGCTTGGTCAGAACGATCACCGTGTGTAGATGCACGGGCTTCTAGAGCGCGGGTACCACGGTTTAACACTGGGGGTTCGTTGGCCTCGGTAATACCGTTTACATAGTAACGATAGCCTTTGTCTGTTGGTACGCGTCCTGCACTAGTGTGAGGCTGAGCGATCAAGCCCATATCTTCTAGTCGTGCCATTTCTGCACGGATAGTTGCGCTGGATACGTTGAACAGCTTTGCTAGGGTCACGCTACCTACTGGTACTGCAACTTCTGCATACTGTTCGATGATACTCGCCAAGATTGCTATCTGCCTGTCTGTCATAC
>CAYGDZ010000083.1:0-2422 GCA_964348805.1 uncultured Candidatus Saccharibacteria bacterium
CTGTTTTTGGTTCTTCAAATTATCGTTGGCTTGGCACTATGGGGAACATGGTACATGCTTTCCCCAAATTTCGAAATAGTCCAGGTCGGCATAGGCATTGGAATAGTTTTCATATTGCTAGAAACTGTCGTGGCATATATTGTCACTGGCGTTGCTACCAAACCGATCAAACAGGTGACAGATGCATTACTATACGCCTACAGCGACAAACCGTTTGACAAAAAAAGCACTGTCGTCGAGCTGATTCGAAGACTGCATGCCGAGAAAAACCCCGAAGGATCCATCACAACCGAGCATGAGTTTGCACAATCCCTGATAGATCATCTGCCAATCGGCATAGTTGCGCTAAATGCCGAGCGCAAGATCATATACGCCAACAAGGCCGCACCAACACGTGGTGGTGGCAAAGAACTAAACATCAATTTCACCGATAACGACTCGCTGAGCGGTTGGCTGGACCAAACCGCTGGCAAAAACATCGGCGCTTCGCACTGGTGGAAACGCCTGCGCCAAACCACAATCCAGAGCGAGGACAAGCGCCAATTTTTTGACATGCTAGCTCTGTATCAACAAAACGGCGACAGTGCAATCGAGACTATTCTGGTCACTATCGATCGAACTGAAGATTATGGAACTGATGAAGACGACCTGGATTTCACAGCTCTGGCCGCCCACGAGCTGCGTGGACCGATAACTGTCATCAAAGGCTACCTAGACGTCCTGCGGCAGGAACTGGACCTGACAGAGGACCAGGTTGCTTTCTTTGAACGATTGGATGTATCTGCCGACCGCCTGACAACGTACATCAATAACATTCTGAACGTCTCGCGCTACGACCGTCGCCATTTACAGCTACATCTAAAGGAAGAAACCTTGTCTCGTGTATATCAGGCTGTTGGCGATGATTTGGATCTGCGGGCTCGCACACATCACCGTATGCTAAATGTCAGTATTCCTGAAAATCTGCCAACCATTGCAGCCGACCGCAGCAGCCTGAGTGAGGTCATTGTCAACCTAGTCGACAATGCCATCAAATACAGTAGCGAAGGCGGCCTGATCGTCGTCAGCGCCAAAGCAACCGACAAATTCGTCGAGGTCAGCGTGCAAGACAGCGGTATCGGCATTCCTGGCGCTCTGCTGGGTCATATCTTTGACAAGTTCTATCGTTCGCACCGATCACGCGAAAACACCGTTGGAACAGGCCTAGGGCTATACATCACAAAAGCTATTGTCGAATCGCACGGCGGCACAATATCTGTTCGCAGCGACGAAGGCCACGGTACGACCTTTTCATTCACCATCCCAACCTACGGTAGTGTTGCAGACAAGCTAGCAAAAGGCGATAATAGTAACGAATCGATCATCCAGAAAAAAGACAAGAAGTTTATCAAAAACCATTCAATGTACAGGGGGTAGCCGTGGAGACAAAACAACAAAGAATACTGTGTGTAGAAGACGACCGTTTCATCGGCGAAATGTACGTCCGTGCCCTCAACCAAGCCGGATATTTGGTCGACTGGGTCCTTAGTGGCAATGATGGTCTAGCCGCGGCCAAGAGCAAAGAGTACGACTTCATATTGCTAGACCTAATGTTGCCAGAAAAAAAGGGCAACGAAGTCATCGACGAGCTGCGTGGCGAGAAAAATCTAATACCAAATACAAAAGTCCTGATCCTGACAAACTTTGACGAAGACGACAAATCACGCGAAGCTATCCAGGCAAAAGTCGAAGCGTATCTAATCAAAGCCGACATAACCCCCCGTAAACTGCTCGAGATTATCAAAGAGTTATAATTTTGCCACAAAGGCAAAAATAATGTAAAATATGGCAATGATCGAAATCGAAGGCGGCCGTCTTATTCCTATGCAAGAGTTATCGTATGCTAATGCGTACTTTGACAGAGCCTACTGTGTATACAATGCACTTAGTGACTTCCATACAGCTCAACAGAAGATGGACTTGCATCCCATTGGCAGATTTTTGATAGCAAGTACTGAGCTGGCTGACAAAAATGAAGTTATAACTATCACCATACCAGCACCCGACGGCAGTGAGACAACTCAGCCACAAGTATTCAAAATACCAGAACGAACACAGGGCAGTGATTATCTACGATATAAAAATCAATATTCTGACAGAGATTACATACAGTGGGTCGAAGCTGGCCATCAATCAAACCCCGAGCTACATAAATTCCTAGACAAACTCGAAACTATATTTAACTTTAGTACGGCCGAAGTGACAGAACTAGGTCGAGACCCAGTAGATGATGAGGTAGAGGCAGCAATTATCAAGCAGTTGGCCATGCAACCTCATATCTCAAAAACTATCCGAAGTATGGTTGGCCTGCAAAAACAAAAAGTTATTGGTGCAAGCCTAGAATAATAGGGAAGTTGTAGAAACAATCCGCCTCTGTTAAGAT
>CAYGDZ010000084.1:0-2421 GCA_964348805.1 uncultured Candidatus Saccharibacteria bacterium
AATGCGCTAGGGTCTAGCATGATAACTTGGCGAAATTTTAGATTGCCAGGTATGCCGCTGCCGCCATCTAGTAACCTTTCGGCAAATGCGTGAACCAAAGTTGTCTTGCCTGCGCCAGTCGGACCGATCAATGCAATATTTTGTCGTCCCTTTGCGCTAAAGGTCTGGATCATTTGATTCAATGCGCTGGTGTGCGAGTCAATTTCTACTGACAACAGTCCACCATGAGAGATTTGTTCGCTGATATTTACGCCAAACTGTTTGATCAAATTCATATAGCCAAATGCTAGGTCTCGGCCAATTCCACCAGTGCGCTTTGGCTTATGTTGCAGCGCAATTAGATTTTGTATGTGGTGATACCATGTCACACCCGCCAATACATCACTTTGCTCTAACTGTAGATGGTTTAGAACTTGTTGCATGCTAGGGTGTTTTTCTACCAGTGCAGCCACCAATACCACACTAGAAATACGATCGAGATTCTGTTCTTGCTTTATCCTAAGTGCTGCTTGCCAAACGCTAGGCGTTAATGCTACGTCGTTAGATGATAGTTCACCCAAAAATGTATTTCCTATGCCAAACCTAGCAGCAAAGAAAAAGCCACCGGTAGATCCTGATACAGCTTTTCCGATATCTTGCGGCGTAGGCTTTGCGGGTAATTTTGCCAATACTTCAGCGTCCAATTGTGAATCTATTGTCGGTGCTTTGTGTAATGGTAAATCGTTTAGATGTAGTTTCCACCATAGATATAAAATCGCTGGGATAGATGCTAATGAAGCTATTAACCAGCCGCTACTAGACCGACTGATAATAATCAAAACTATACCAATTAATAACAGAGTGATAATTGCTGTTACCAGTCCCACACGAGCTACTTTGGTAAATGATTTTGCCAGGCGCGCATTGCTAGCACGCTGTGATGAATAGTTAAATGTTGGATTTTCGTTCATGGCAAAAATCCTCCGATTGCCAAAATCAAACCAATGACTGGAAGCAGTGGAATGATTGGCCACAACAACATAATAATCACATCCATGACTACTTGAATCATCATCCAAGTAGTACCGGTTATAATTATGGTTATTCGTATAATCGCACCAATCACACGCGAGAATTGTTTGTCAAACCAAGCCTGTAATTTCATTTGCAAAGTACCGCCAGATCCTGACGATGCCGATATTTGTTTAAATGGTGCAAACAGACTACCTAGCAAAAGGTCAATCGAGAAAAAATCCTCGCTGGCAGTTAATTTGTTGATAAATATCTGGCCGACTTTCTTCCATCCGGCGCCATACCACCAAGTAAATAGGCCCACTATAAACATATGCTCTATTGTATCACTTTAGAATCAGAGTGCGACTATGTTAATTATTGATAAATAATTGACTTTTTAGCAACATGGTCGTATTCTAGTTATTAGAACTCCATTAACAGTGATGGTGTTGGGGGTAAATAATATTTTCGAGCAATCGCTAAATAGCGATAAACAGCCTTACAGGCAAACGCGACCAACGGAACCTGAGCAACCCAAGGTCAATGCGTCGCACAAAGGCGGGACGCCGAGATGACGAGCCAATGCCCGAGAGAGTTATATGACCTGCCCCCCAGGTCTACTCTCTCGGGCACGGCTCTTTTTATTTGCTACCCAATATTAATAATCAGCTATAATAGATACACATGCGAAAAACTCATACTACTTTGTTAGGAAAATCGGTTAGACATATATCGCGACTACGTGGTGGTGGGTCTGCCCTGCCAGGTTTAGTTGTTGAAAAACTAGACAAAGATTTTCTAAGCCATACATTAGGCCAGCTACCTCTCGGTGTTGTCGTAATTAGTGGCACAAACGGTAAAACAACTACTACAAAAATGGTTACTGAACTGCTAAAGAGCCAAGGTCTAAAGGTTTTTACAAATCCAACCGGCAGTAACTTTAAACGCGGTGTTATATCTGCATTACTGGACAAAGTCGACAAAAGCGGTAAGCTAGACGCTGATATCGCCATCCTAGAGCTAGACGAAGCACACGCTGTTCATTTCATCCGCGAAGTGCCGCCATCACACAGTCTGTTGCTGAATGTTATGCGCGACCAACTGGATCGTTTCGGCGAAATAGACACAACTACAAAGATGCTGCAGGCAATTGCATCTGCAACAAAAAAAGGCGTCGTGTTAAACCGTGAAGATCCTCAAACTATTAGTATAGGCAAGAAGCTTTCGAATGTTGATGTTAATTATTTTGGTCTAGAACCTGATCTAAAACATCTATTTCCATCGGATGAGGAAATGCGAGGTGAAGTCAAAAAACCTACTATTAATATAGGTGCTGATGTTACTGTCAAAGCATTTGATAACGGTGAGGCTACATTTTTGTTAGGTAAAAAAGCTGTTTCAACAAAACTAAATATTACTGGTATATAC
>CAYGDZ010000085.1:0-2343 GCA_964348805.1 uncultured Candidatus Saccharibacteria bacterium
GAGCCGAAGGCCATAGGTTCGAATCCTGTCGGGTGTACCAAATAAAATAACGATCCATAGTGATCGTTATTTTATTTGGTAGATTCGCTACGCGAATCCGAACCGTAAGGTTCGGTGTAGCGAAGTCACGCGCAGAAGTTTACTTCGAGTATGGCTGAGCGGAAGAGGGCGAAGCCCGATATCCTGTCGGTTATACTTTAAAGTTTTCCAAATGTGTACCAATCAAAACTGCGTCAGCTCTTTTACTGATATCTTTAGGGCTAGAAATATTGCTGGCTTGACACAACCACCCACTAAATACTTCCCTAGCATCATCAAAAGTATCTTTTTTCAATCCACCAGTTGTAAGATCTCTACTATTCCATACAGCCTTTGTATCATTCGGTAAATCGGATAATTCATATAGTGAATTTGGCTCGATAATACATTTATCGAGGTGTATTTTTGGTTTCCTGCCGACCACAAGTACGTAGTCAGCTCCAGATTGAAGTGCTAATTCAATATCTGTATCAACTGCATGAATACCTTTTGCAAGAATTGGCTTGCTTGTCATTTTCCGAGCTTCTTTAATCAGCTCAAACGACCCTCCCCACCTAGGATCTGTATGCACAGAAATAATGTCACCAATTTCATTTGCCAATTCGAAAAGTTCATCCCAGCTCTTGTCCGATCTCCATCCAAAAGGGGATAGCGTTTTAACTTCAGCAATTATTTGCATACTACTAATAATAGCAACTTTATAGTTATATTCTTGTTTGCATCACGCTTATGCATACTGTATAATTCCAGGCAAATGAAATATCTTGTAAATATCAAAAATCATAAAGCTGGATTCACGTTGGTAGAGCTTATAATAGCAACTCTCGTGATAGGTATACTAGCTACTATCACATATAGTGGCACTGGCGCATTCATTATAGATTCAAAAGAAACTGAAATGAAGGCTAGTTTGACCGGATCAAGACAAAAGATTGAAGAGTACAAAAGAAAGCAGGGTGGATATCCTCCACTCAACCTATTGCCAACTGGTACATTACCACCTAGTTACGAAGGTAACTATTACTCTCATGGTAACTATAGCTGGTGTACAGCAGGTACATGCTATTGTATGGAGGTTAGAAACACAGTTGGGCTGCCACCCTTCCAAAAGATAATAAATTATCACATTAGTTCAATTAATACAGATCCACTGCCAGGTAACTGCAATGGTTTTCAACAAGAAGCTCTAGGTAATGGCCTAGGCGGGCAGACCATAGAAGCCAATAGCCTGTACGGAGACTTGGAAATAGAAGGCAAGACCCCACTAAAGGGTAAGTTTAAACTAACATCTGGTACATTACCACCTGGGTATGTCAGTACAGCTTTGGTTCGAGCAGCTGTTTATCTAAATGGAACTCTTGCCTCGTCTCAAAACATCGGTCAGTATGGCTCACAAATATGTACTAGTTGCAATGCCAGTTGGCATCTAGGCACTATAAATTACGGTACATCAACAGCTGTCGTAAAGACAGAGTGGCAGCATCCAACAAACGGTTGGTCGGAATTGATATCTGCAACCTTGCCATAGTATATTTACAAGATTCAACAGATACAGTACAGTAGTTGGATACGTGGGCCAGTAGCTCAGCTGGTTAGAGCACCTGCCTCTTAAGCAGGGTGTCGTGAGTTCAAGTCTCACCTGGCCCTCCAAAATTATTTATAATGATATACTATGGCTAATATGTACGTAGCCTTTGATCCTGTAAAAGTTGCATCACTCGAAGTAAAGTGGTGGCAAGCACATAATGATAAAGATCGTCCTCTGTTGATTCAGATACTAATTCTTTGGCTTCAGGAACTCTATGGAATTAACCAGGAAGATGCTCAAAACCTAGTGAGGTATCTCGCGAAAGCAGTGGCATTTCATGATAGAAGACAGTGGCAAGAGGCGACACGTGAAATGGTAGGTTACTATGAACATATCAATAAAATACTCTCAGCCAATATGGATGTAGAAAAAGCAGGAGAGCTGGAGGTCGGTTGGTGGAAACTACACGATGAACTTGAATTTGTTGAAGATAAAACACCGTTGGCAAAACACTTCTCAAAACTGTACGCAAATGTCTACAGCATTAATGAAGCTACGCTACAAAATTGTGGTGTACTAAAGGCCGAAGCAACACGTGAACACGACTATGCCGAATCTAGCGATACCGAAAACGATGAGATAAGTACACACTGGCAAAATGCAGAAAAGTATCTAAATAATTTTTATGCAGAATTAAAAATTTTGGTGAAATAGTTTTCATAAAATATGCAAAAATCAAACAAAGAGACTCTACCTTTATCGATATGGATATACAT
>CAYGDZ010000086.1:0-2308 GCA_964348805.1 uncultured Candidatus Saccharibacteria bacterium
TTGGCAACTGGGGGATTAGCGGCTGGTGATATTTCAACCAAGTCCAACCCAGCGTCTTCAGCGGCTTTTAGAGCTTCCTGACGTGACAAAATACCAATTTGTTCGCCGCTCTCTCCTATAACCCGTAGCTCCGAGGCTCGAATGGCCCCATTGATACGTACCGATTTATTGATCTTGAATCACTCCTATTAACGTTTATTATTAGTTCCTATGCAGGCATTTTAACAGATTACGTATTGGGGTGCAAGGGGGTAGATGCTACAAAGTTTGGCTATTGGCCCTGTACTGCAAGGCTTCGGAAATGTGTTTAACCTCAATATTTGCCGCCTCGTCCAGGTCGGCAATAGTTCTGGCAACTTTGATGACTTTGAAATACGACCTAGTAGTTAGCCCCAGTCGTTCGGACGCCTGAGCTAGCAGTTTGCGGACATCTTCTGTCAGTTTTATCTGTTTTTTAATCTGTTGGCTGCTGAGAGTTGCGTTGCTAACAGTAGGGTCTGAATACCTGTTGTGTTGTGTTTTTCTGGCAGAACTAATCTGTAATCTCAGACTATCAGCGGTTTTAGATTCGTTCTTTTTCAATAGCTCGTCATGAGGTATTCTGCCAACATGAACTATCAGGTCAATACGATCTAGTAGTGGTCCAGATACTTTCTTTTGGTACTGCAGTATCTGTGTTGTTGAACAATTACATTCCTTTAGATCATCGCCGTAATAGCCACAAGGGCAGGGGTTTTGTGTTGCAACTAACATGAAATTTGCCGGAAAATCCACGCGACTGCTAGCGCGAGAGATGTGAATTTCACGATCTTCTAACGGCTGTCGCATAACTTCTAGGCTGGCGCGAGGATATTCTGGTAACTCATCTAGAAACAGTACGCCTAGGTGTGCCAGGCTGACTTCGCCAGGAGTAGGATTACGACCACCGCCAATCAGCGATATATGGCTGGCGGTGTGATGAGGTGATCGGAAAGGTCGATCCATCAAAGCTTCTGACGCAGTCTCTCCTGATAAACTGTGTAGTTTTGTAACCTCTATCTGTTCTGGTAGAGAAAGTGGCGGCAGCAGGTCGACAAGAGCTTTGGCGAGCATAGTTTTGCCGGTGCCGGGCGGCCCAGTAAACAAAATATTGTGATGCCCAGCAGCAGCTATCGCTAGTGCACGTTTTGCAATGGGTTGTCCGTAAATATCGTCAATTGTTAGCTTTGTGGCTTTGTCACTGGTTGCTTTACGCTCCTGCGTAGGTGTTTCTATCAGCTTTTCTTTCTTTAGATGCAGGAAAAGTTCGCTCAGTGATGATACGCCGATAATTTCTATATCGCTTATCAAACGAGCTTGGCTAACGTTTTGAATGGGCAAAAACAGTTTGGTTGCGCCGTGTTTCTTTGCAGTTTCTGCCAAGCTAATGGCACCACGGATAGAACGCAGGTTACCATCTAGCGATAACTCGCCAGAAAACACACAGCCATCAGTATCTTTGGCCGATATTTGGCCACTAACTGTCAGGATCGCCAAGGCAATCGGCAGGTCAAACTGGGCGCCGTCCTTTGGTAGGTTAGCAGGTGCCAAGTTGATAGTGACTTTGGAAGCGGGGAACTCTAAATGGGAATTTTTAATTGCGCTTCGGACTCGTTCCTTGGCTTCGTCGATAGCTTTATTAGCTAGTCCAACGATCTGTAATCCCGGTAGCCCCCTGCTAGCGTCACACTCCACCTCAATAATTTGACCATCAAAGCCAACATTCGTAGCTGAAAGAATTGTTCCCACCATAATCATTCTAGTAAAACACTAATGGTAAAAACCGACAAGCTATGGTATAATAACAGGGTACGTGGGGCTGACCATAGCTTTCGACGATTGGACTTTAACAGATTACTTTGCAAGTCGACCAACACCGTAAGTGTTATCTTAACTGCAAATTCAATTGCAAAAGCAAAAGCTGTCTTTGCTTCATTCGCTAACGCGTTTAAAGTAAACACTTTTGCGCCAGCTTTAGTTTAATTACCAAAGCCGCTCACTAGCGTAGGCAACATAATGCTAGGCGAGTGTCATATTCATGTTGCTGGTTTTGTTTTGAGTAAAGGCGAAACAAAATGAGATTTACCTAAGCGACTCTGCTTGTGTTTTGCTATTTCCATAGCAAGTCAAAGTCGTAAAAAAATTTAGAAATAGCTAAACTTGTAGACGAGTAGTCAGTTACCAATCGGACCCGGGCGCAATTCCCGGCAGCTCCACCAGAATTTATTCCGTATAAAGAAAAAACAACCGCCTGCGAGTAGCGGTTGTTTTAAGTTTGGAGACCTTTTTG
>CAYGDZ010000087.1:0-2303 GCA_964348805.1 uncultured Candidatus Saccharibacteria bacterium
CCAAAAAAGTGGCTGCACAAGGAAACGATGATCGAACAGTTATCAAAACTTGGGCACGTGCCAGTACTATTTCACCAGAAATGGTTGGCCGAACTATTGCTGTACATAACGGACGTCTACATGTTCCTGTATATGTATCTGAAAACATGGTTGGTCATAAATTGGGTGAATTTTCACCAACACGCAAGTTCCGCAAGCACGGTGGAAAGGATAAAAAGTAGATCATGGCTGATGTAATTACAGGAAAAGCTATAGCTCGTGGCGTACAACAGACTCCACGCAAGATTGGCCTAGTGGCTAGCCTAGTTCGTGGACGCACTGTCGCAGACGCCCTAGTTATCCTAGAACACACACCAAAACGTGCTGCAAAGCCAGTTGCAAAAGTTATTGCGAGCGCTAGCGCAAATGCTACAAATACCTTTGGTGCAAAGGAAGACACGCTAGTCATTTCAAGCTTGCAGGTCACATCTGGCCCACGTCTGAAACGATTCCGTCCAATTGCTCGTGGTTCTGCAAATCCGTACATCAAACGAACTGCGCATATTCATGTAGAAGTCAGTGGTGAATTGAAACCTAAAAAGAAACCAGCTGCGAAAAAAGCTGATAAAGAGGAGACTAAATAATGGGACAAAAAGTAAACCCAATTAGCATGCGTCTCCAGGTAACAAAAAACTGGCGTTCACGCTGGTTCGTCGCTAATAAACGTGATTTTGCTACTTGGCTAGGCGAAGATGTAAAAATTCGTGAATTGATCGAAAAGAAATTTGCTGCTCGTCCTACAATCAACTTGATCGAGATCGAAAGACGCGGTGGCCAAGTTGAAGTCACTATCCATACTGCAAAAGCTGGTGTTGTGATTGGTCGTGGCGGTGCAGGTGTTAACGAACTACGCGACGCTATCGCAAAGATAACTAGCCTGCCTGTTCGTATCAACATCGAGGAAGTCAAACGCCCCGACCTAGCAGCTAAACTAGTTGCTGAAAACATTGCTCACCAATTAGAACGTCGTATTAACTTTCGTCGTGCTATCAAGATGGCAGCACAAAACACTATGAACGCTGGCGCCAAAGGTATTCGTATCGAAGTTGCAGGCCGATTGAACGGTGCAGAAATGTCACGTCGCGAAAAACTAATCAATGGCTCTGTGCCACTGCACACTATTCGTGCTGATATTGACTACCATGGTGCACGTGCACGAACCAAAGCCGGTATCATCGGTGTGAAGGTTTGGATCTACAAAGGGGAGAAGGTCTAATGTTACTACCGAAAAAGACTAAATTCCGTAAGGTCCGAAAAGGCAAGAACAAAGGCGTCGCAACTAGCGGTAACTATATTGCCTTTGGTGACTATGGTCTGCAAAGCATGACTAACGAACGCATCACGTCTCGTCAGATCGAATCTGCACGTCAGGCGATGACTCGTTATATCAAACGTGGTGGTAAAATCTGGATCCGTATTTTCCCTCACACCCCTGTTACACGTAAACCACAGGATGTAAAAATGGGTAGCGGAAAAGGTAACCCAGAATTTTTTGTAGCCAAGGTCAAAGCCGGCACAGTAATGTTTGAAATGAAAGGTGTTCCAGAAGATCTAGCTCGTGAAGCTATGCGTTTAGCAGCCCACAAGTTACCTGTAAAAACACGCTTCATTCGTAGGGAGGATGCATAATATGGCAAAAGTAACCAAGAAAACTACCAAAAAGGAAGTCGATTTGACCAAGAAGACTGTTGCCGAGTTGAATGCTGAGCTAATCACCACCCAAACTGACCTAGTCGAAGCCAAGCGTTCACACGCTGCCCGTGAACTAGTCAGCACTGTTCGTATCAAAGATCTACGTCGACAAGTAGCGCGTATCAAAACTGTTTTAACCCAAAAGAGCAAAGAGGAGACCAAGTAATGTCACGAAAAATAACCGGTATTGTCACCAGCGATAAAGCTGACAAAACTATTCAGATTACTCTGACTAGTCGTTTGACTCACCCTTTGTACGGTAAACAATATACACGTAGTCGTAAATTTGCTGCTCATGACGAGAAAAACGAAGCAAAAATGGGCGACACTGTAGAAATCGAAGAAGTTCGTCCTATTAGCCGCACAAAGAGCTTTAAATTAACCCAGGTTATCTCACGTGGTCACGAACAAGTTGCCATCAAGGAAGAGCCAGCAGCTGAAGCGCCTGCGAAAGAGGAGACTAAGTAATGATCCAACAAGAATCACGACTAAAAGTCTGCGACAACAGCGGGGCAAAGGAAATCCTATGTATCCGTGTTCTCGGTGGTACTCGTCGGCGCTATGCTCGTGTT
>CAYGDZ010000088.1:0-2264 GCA_964348805.1 uncultured Candidatus Saccharibacteria bacterium
AGTAACGGAAGAGACTCTTGAAGCAGGATTTAAGATTGCATCGCAAGAGATCGAAAAAATCCAAGCGTGGCAAGAGGGGATCATCAAGGAACGAGCTATCGCAAAGTTCCAAATCCCTGAAGCAGCAGGCACTGAAGGCCTCGCACCTCTCTGGAGCGAGCTTATGACTCCAAAACTTAAGGCTCTCAACGGAATGATCAGCAAGGCTGACCTTGGAACACTTAAATCAGAGTGGTCAAAAGCAGCGCTTGAGAAATTCCCTGAAACCAAGCCAGGCACTATCGACGCATTCTACGAGCACGCAATGGATGAACACGTGCACGTACTCGCGATCGATGAAGGAAAACGTGTCGACGGCCGTGCGATGGATGAAATCCGTCCACTCTTTGCGCAGGCGGGGGGTGTTTCTAGCATGATCCACGGCACCGGCATTTTCTATCGCGGAGAAACGCACGTTCTTGCAGCGCTGACACTCGGCGGCCCCGGCGACGCACAACTCATCGACACGATTGAGTACCAAGACACGACTAAGAGATTCATGCTCCACTACAACTTCCCACCGTTTTCTGTGGGAGAAACTGGTCGCATGGGCGGCATCAATCGTCGTTCGACAGGTCACGGAGCACTTGCGGAAAAAGCATTGCGCGCAGTCTTGCCAACAAAAGACATCTTCCCCTACACGATCCGCATCGTCTCAGAATGCCTCGCATCAAACGGTTCCACGTCACAGGCAACAGTCTGTGCAGGCACACTCGCACTTATGGACGCTGGAGTTCCTATCACGAAGCCAGTTGCTGGTATCGCAATGGGCATGATGTCGGATTCCAAGCGCAGCATCTACAAAGTCTTGACTGACATTCAAGGTCCCGAAGACCACCATGGAGATATGGATTTTAAAGTCGCAGGAACCAAAGACGGTGTTACCGCAGTACAAATGGACGTCAAAGTCGAAGGAGTGCCACTGAAGACTCTCTTTGAAGCATTTGTACAAGCAAAGAAAGCGCGTATGCAAATCCTCGACGTCATTACAGCGGCAATTCCTGCGCCACGTCCTGACATCTCATCTCGTGCTCCAAAAATCCTTACTCTCAAGGTCCAAGTCGACCAAATCGGTCTTGTTATCGGTCCTGGAGGTAAGACCATCAATGGCATTAAGGATCGTACCGGCGCAGACGACATCACGATTGAAGAGGACGGAACCGTCTTCGTTACTGGAAGCAACGGCGCTGCCGAAGCTGCGTACAAAGAAATTCATGACCTTACTCGTGAATACGAGGTTGGGGAACGATTCGACGGCGAAGTGGTCCGCATGATGGACTTCGGCGCATTCGTAAAGATTGGTCCAAACACGGATGGATTGGTACATGTTTCTGAAGTTGCCCCGTTCCGCATCGACTCGATCGCGGACGCGGTACAGATCGGGGACATTGTTCCTGTCTTACTTAAAGAAATTGACGAAAAAGGGCGCTATAATCTCTCCATTAAGGCCGCTGACCCGGAGTGGGCTGCCCGCAAGGGCCTGACTCCGTCCCAAGGTGGCTCACGAGATCATGGACAAGGAAGAGAAGAAAGACACCAGCGTCCCCGCAGGATCTAACCCTCCACTACCGGAGCCTGAAATTGTTCCGGGCATGAAAGATGACATCGCAAATATCCTCAAGGAGGTGAAGCTTCCGGTGCGCAATGAGTTTGAAGGCGGTGGAGACAAGCCAATTCTGACAACGCCACAACCTGTTCCTCCGCCAGAACCTGCTCCAACACCCACCACCGCTCCAGAAAAACCTCACAGTATAGTGGTCCCACTCCACACACTGAAAGACGATCTTCAAACGGTCGTGAAAGATCAGAAGATGTCGATCATACGCGCTGCAGCACTTGAGGAAGACAAAAAAACGGTGCGCGAAGAGGAAATTCGCGCAACCGCCGTACAAAAAACACACCACGGCCGCATGCTCGGCATGACAATTTTCGCGCTGGTACTACTCGTCATCGGCGGGATCTCCTTGAGTATCGTCTTTATGATCATGCAGGAGAGGTCAGGGAGCGTCGGTGAACAAGTCCTCTCTCCGAGCCTCATCTTTTCTGAGCAAAAAATCCCGTTTGCTATTGGGAACCAGTCCCCTGATGAGTTGAAGCGATCACTTCTCAATGCGCGCCAAACCACGGCCCTTACTTTGGGCGCCATCACACATCTCGATCCAATCATACAAGTGACGGACACTGAAACCAAAGCAGTGAGTGAACGCGAGGCGACGGTACAAGAA
>CAYGDZ010000089.1:0-2240 GCA_964348805.1 uncultured Candidatus Saccharibacteria bacterium
TTAATATAGTTTTTTACACTACTAAACGTATACTATTCTGCTATTAGAACAAAATTAGAACATAGGGAAGAGTGAGTATGATCTTACTTGTAAAATGCTCGGCCAGCAATACGTACATCAATATAGCTAGGGTTTATCTTCTTTTGGTCTAGGTAGCCTACTACCCTTTTAATGTCTTCTACAGTTGCTGCTGGATCACGATCAATATGAGTTTTGATAGCATACGTCCTACCCTTGATCTTTATATCAATCTGACGTGTCGTGTTTTTGGGCAGAGATGCTTCCGTGACCTCCCCTAGCCCAGATTCATTTGTCAGAGCCACCAGGCGGCCCAGAAACCGCAGGAAACGCTCGGATACTACAGCACCACTGGACTGAGCTGCTGCGCCACTGTTATCTGTGATAACTACAGCAGGGGTCGCAAAGTAATTGTTTGAAAAGCTAACGCCATCTTTGTCGACGAATGATTGTCCACTTCCTGTTTTCCAGCTTGCAATTGGCTTTCTGAGGCTTAGGTTAAAGTTAGCGTGGTTCGCACTTGCCCCTTCTAGTTTAATACCAGCTGTTTCTGGCAGCTTTTCTGCCATAAACTGGCCAAGTCTCTCCTCGTTAAGTACGAATCTAAATCTCTCGGCTGGGCGCGCAGACCAGTATTCGTTGATAGCGTCTTTGTAATCGGTCTCGTTGGGCGCGGTCTTGGTATCTGACGAGAACGAAATACTGCCAACCCCGACAGTATATTGACTGGCTAGATACCATGCGACCAGCAGTATTACTGCCAGCATCAAAAGACCACTCATAGCTAAGCGGCGTCTTTGCTGTTGCTGCTGTTTCTTTAACCTATCTGATTTTAACTCGGCACGTTTTTGATTGGCTGCTTTGACATTAGATGACGTCGTACCTTGCAGGGTGCGACTGCGGCGAAAACTAATATCGTCTTGGCCATCCATCAGTTGTGGATTGCGATTTTCGTTCTTTTTGCCTCTGTTGAGAATCATTTCTTGGCTGCCTGCATGATCATTTGTGCAACGTCTTTGGCGGCACCTAGCTTGGCGAATGAATGTAGCTGCTTGCCTAATTTGTGTCGCACATCTGGGTTTTCCAGCAAATCACTTATCTGAGCTAGTAGCACCTTTGGATCGTCTGCAAATTTTGTCTCGTCCGCCAATATAACAGCGCCACGATCAACATAGATTTGTGCATTTTTTAGCTGATGACCACCAACTAACTGAGGATTTGGCACCAATATAACGTTGGCGCCGACAGCCGCTAGCTCGGCCAAACTGCTGGCACCCGCCCGTGATATCACTACATCAGCTGCAGCGACCAAATCTGTAAAACCGTCTGATACAAAGCTCATTAATTTGTAGTTATCTGCGCTAGGAACGGCATCTTTTAGCTCGTCGTACTGCAGAGCTCCGGACAGATGTACAACTGATGCCGTTTGTATAATGTCTGACGCAATCGCAACTATTGCGTCATTGATACGCTTTGCACCCAGACCCCCACCAGTAACTAAAACTAGTGGTTTGTCGGCTGGCAGATCGAACTTTTGCTTTACCTTTTGCCTTTGCTCGTTTGTCAGTGGTTTTAATGATGATTTCACTGGTATACCTACATAATGTGCTTTGTTCACTGGATAGTTATAATGTTCCAACGGAGCACCTGTGGCTATATAGGTCGCTATTGGCGCCAGCAAGCGATTTGCCAAACCCGCATGGGCATCTGAATCATGAATAACAATTGGTATGCGTAGTAAGTATGCAGCGTAACCTACAGGTAAACTGACAAAACCGCCTTTTAGAAACACAACATTCGGTCGCCAAAAGATTAGTTTTGTAAAACTTTGGAAAAATCCCAAGACAACCAAGAGAACATCGAATATATTATTGATAATGGTCGATATATCCAGTAACTTTTCTAGCCAACTAGAGCCGTGATAACGGCGTAATTTACCAGCAAAAATAGTTGAAACGCGTACCTTTACATCGGCCTCTTGCATTAGTGCTGTAGCTTGTCTGCGATAAGCACGATCGCACCAAAATCTAATCTCTAAATGATCGTGGTTGCCGGCGAGTTGGTTGATAACTGCCAGTACTGGTGTAACGTGGCCCCCGGAGCCGCCGCCCACCGTCAGAATTTTGACTTTCATTGCTTTCATTATTATCCCTTATTTTACCATGAACAGTATACCTAGAGATATGAAACACTAGCCCTAGCGCCAACATGATAAATAGCAA
>CAYGDZ010000090.1:0-2239 GCA_964348805.1 uncultured Candidatus Saccharibacteria bacterium
TAATTATACATTATATAGGTTTGTAAATATAAGATATAATTTAGTTTTTACGAGTAGTTTCCTTACGCGTCTTTCCCAACCCTAATATACTCATCAACCTTGCCATCACGCTTTAGCTGATTAAGAGATTTATCAAATTCCTCTAGATCGATTTTTATCATGGCATATCGTACTTGGTCAGCATTGGTCTCTAGTAATTTAACGATATAGTAACCATCAGTACCTTTTATAACAGTGCTGACTTGATTAACCTGCAATTTCGATGCTGCTTCGGCCAAACCTTGGTCTTGGTTGGTTTTTGCCACGAACCCTACGTCGCCCTTTGTTGCTTTGGCCAACGGATCATCAGAATAGCTCAGGACAACTTCGTCGAATGTTTTACCCGCAGTTAGTTCCGCCAAGGCTTTGTTGGCTTTTTGCTTGGCGCTTTCATCAATTGCAAATGAGACTTTTTGCTTCAGTATTGCGTGACGGACGATTGACCGATATTCCTCGGGTGATACACCGTACGAATCACTCAGGACTGCTTCGTAGCTAGCGCGTGACAAGTTACGGCTGCTACTGTTTTTGATAGTTTTATCTATAAAATCATCAATATCTTTGTCAGTTACAGTAATTCCCTTTTCATCCGCTAGTTTTTGAGCATATGCGCTCTGGATTGCTTTGTTGAGTGATTGGCGCTTGAAATGCTCTGACTGACGCTTGCTGTCCTCGGAATTATTACTAAAACCACGAGATTTTTGCTGTAACCAGTGAATTGAACTGCGATATTCCATCAGATAATCGCTAAATGGTACTGGTTGCTTGTCGACAGTAGCGACAGACAGTGGGACTAGTTGTGTTGTCCGATAAAAGAAGTTACTAGTATTTTGAGCTAGATAAAGTTGCCACCACAATACAACAACCGCCAATATCAGCGCAACGATGAATACTATGATGCTATTGATCAGTAATCGGTGTCGCTCGTACTGCAATGGATATTTAAATTTGCGCCCACCGGCTAGTATCTGTTCGCGATGTTCGGCAACTGTTTCGTTTGTAATACGACTGGCGGCCAGTTTTTCGGCCTCGACGTCTGTTTTCTTTATCTTTTTAACTAATCTTTTAACCATCTATCTCCCCGTCTACATCCCCACCTGCCAAGACGACTGCGTCTTGTATTTTGTTGTAAATTTTTCCTGGATGGTGAATTTTATCTAGTACCAAGTCACCCACGTAGGTTTGTAGTACTATTGTACCAAATCCTAAGAATTCTCCGGTAAAACCAGGTACATTATAGCTAATATTTTGTATCTTACTGAGGCCGAGATCTACTACACTGCGGCCGAATAGCCCTTGCTGTGAGACTTGTCGCAAGCGCTGGTTTGTGATGATGAAATACGTATAATACCAACCAACCCAGTGATAAAAAAACAACAATAGGCCTAACCCTAGACAAGCAAATGACAATCCGAACAGCCACAACTCGGTCTGCCAGATAAGTGCCGGTATCGAACCAATCGCAAATGGGATCAGCAGCATATAAAAGCCTTTTCGCAGAGCTATTGGATGACGTCGAAATACGATCTCGACCTCTTCGCCTTCGCGCTGTCCATCAAATTCTTTTGACATCTTATACCCTTCTTTTTTCATCTGGTACCCCGGGTAGGAGTCGAACCTACAACCTTTTCCTTAGGACGGAACTGCTCTATCCATTGAGCTACCGAGGCTTGTGGTCCAATTATATCCTATTTAACCTGAGTATGCGCCTCGTGAACAGACTCATAGTCGAAAAGTTCACCCTCGTTGAACCAGTGGCTGATTTCCTCTTTGGCTTCACTAGGATCACCAGATGCATGGATCAAGTTTGGAATGCCTTTTTTCTTTGTATCTGCATGCGAGAAACTAATGTGGGCAAAATCTCCACGAATAGTACCAGGCAGCGCTGATTTTGGCTCGGTTGTGCCGA
The DNA here is from genome assembly GCA_964348805.1 of uncultured Candidatus Saccharibacteria bacterium. Lineage (GTDB taxonomy): Bacteria > Patescibacteriota > Saccharimonadia > Saccharimonadales > Saccharimonadaceae > JACPYF01. The sequence goes on from CAYGDZ010000090.1 coordinate 1,949, forward strand.
CCATCTTGCGTACAACTTCGACTGCACCTACGCCCTCTAATACAAATGCGATGACTGGACCTTGGTTCATCATCTCTAGTGTCACATCAAAAGCTTGTTGCCCACGACGAGATATCATTTGTCCAATGTTTTCATAATGGTGATAATAGTGGTCGTTATCAGGTCGAAGCATCTTTGATGCAATTATCTTTAGTCCAACCCGTTCAAATCGAGTCATAATTTCGCCTACTAGGCCGCGTTGAATAGTGTCTGGTTTCAGGACGATCAGTGTACGTTCCATGTTTTAGTTTT
>CAYGDZ010000091.1:0-2229 GCA_964348805.1 uncultured Candidatus Saccharibacteria bacterium
GGGGCGGCGGCGTCGAACGACTAGTCATGCTCAAATACGGTATCGAAGACCTGCGCCATTTCGAATCCGGTAAACTAGCATTTTTGAGGAAGTTTGTATAATGGTAAAAATTTATATAGTTGATGAAAATGACAACCCTATTGGCTACAAAGAACGTGCTGATATTGACTACGCGAAAGATATTTATCGTTCAGCAGCTCTTTGGGTAATAAATTCTAAAGATGAAGTCCTTATTGCTCAAAGAAAGCTTGATAGAGTAAAAGATCCAGGGAAATGGGGACCAGCAGTAGCAGGCACCGTAGAGGAGGGTGAAACATATGACAGTAATATTCAGAAGGAAGCTGAGGAAGAAATAGGTTTGATAGGTGCTACAATTACGAAACTCGACAAAGTAAGGCTATATGAACCTCGACACCAATTCATGCAGTGGTATAAAACAGTTGTTGATCAGCCAATCGATTATTTCACTCCACAGACAGAGGAAGTTGAAAAGCTTGAGTGGATACCCCACGGTGATTTAATTGTGGATGTTAAGGAAAATCCAGATAAATACGTAGGAAGTATGAGTCAAGCACTAGAATTACTAGGAGATACCATATGAGCGACAAGCAACGATTTAAATTAATACCAGCAGTTTATCTGATTCTTCGCAATGAGGATAAAGTATTATTGTTAGAACGTCAGAATACAGGATATCAAGATGGAATGCGTAGTCTAGTAGCAGGTCATTTAAATGGTGGTGAGCTTGCAACGCAGGCTATGATACGCGAAGCAAAAGAGGAGGCCGGAATAACTATACGGCCTGAAGACTTAAAGCTTGCATATACAACACATAGACTTAGTGGTGATATAGAAAACGAGAGAGTTGACTTGTTTTTTGAATGTTCTCGGTGGCAGGGTGAGATACAGAACATAGAACCAGCGAAGTGCTCGGATCTATCATGGTTTTCTATTCAGTCGTTACCTGATAATCTGATAGCCCATATCAAGATAGTTTTGACAGATATCGAACAAGGAAAAAGTTTTTCGGAATATACGGAGGAGCCAGCATGAGTGAGGTGAACACTACAATTCAAGCTTTTGGATATCCGAATACGGTTTTGAAAGAGTATGAAAACTGGGTAGTATTGCTAAGACCGAAGCAAGTTACGCTAGGCTCAGTCGTGATTGCTAATAAATCAAACGCAACTTTTCTAGGTGAAGTTAATGAAACTGAATGGTCTGAGTTTTCACTAGTTGCTCGCGAGGTTGAACTTGCACTGATCAACACATTTGGTGCAGAGAAGTTCAACTACCTCGCGTTGATGATGAAAGATCCTAATGTACATTTCCACGTTGTGCCAAGGTATTCAAAGACCGTTGTGTTTGAAAACGAGACTTTTGAAGATAAAGACTGGCCACTGAAAACCGAACTGAACTCTATTGAATTACAGCAAGATACCTTTAAGGTATTAAAAGAAAAACTAGTAGAGGTGATGTCATGATAGTTTCACTAAATTGGCTAAAACAATACACTAAAATCGACATGCCAGTCGATGAGCTCGCGGTATTAATCGGTGCACGACTGGTCGAGATCGAAGAAGTTATAGACCTGGGCAAAAAGTACCAAGATATCTTTGTCACAAAAGTTGTATCAGTCGAAAAGCACCCGGGTGCTGACAAGCTGAACGTGTGTATGGTTGATGACGGCGGCAAAGCGAAAGGCGTCAAACGCGATAGCAATGGATTGGTCCAGGTAGTTTGCGGTGCACCAAATGTCCGCAAAGGTCTGCTAACTGCGTGGTTGCCACCCGGCATCACAGTTCCGTCTAGCTATGATGACGACGAACCTTTCGTTTTGGGTGCGCGCGAGCTGCGTGGAGTCGTCAGCAATGGTATGTTAGCCAGTGCGGCAGAGCTAGCGATCGGTGACAATCACGATGGAATTATCGAGATTGATGTCAGCGCCAAGCCTGGCGATGATTTTGCAGAAATTTATGAATTGAATGATTATTTGTTAGATATCGAGAACAAATCACTAACACACCGACCAGACTGTTTCGGAATCATTGGCTTTGCCCGCGAAGTTGCAGCCATCACAGGCAAACAATTCAAAACACCAGACTGGCTGTTAGAAACAAGCACTACAATCAAGCGTTCGCCTTCTAACGCGACGCCGCTAAAAGTCACCATAAAAAACCCAGAGCTTTCACCTCGTTACCAAGCAGTTGTTCTAGGTGATGCTGATCA
>CAYGDZ010000092.1:0-2188 GCA_964348805.1 uncultured Candidatus Saccharibacteria bacterium
ACTGGCCCCAACGGTAGCATTCCGCTGCACGAATCCAATTTGCCGTCCAAGCTCCATAATTTCTGGATGGCTCACACCAACTTTGACCTTGGTTTGGACAACTGCACTCAGAAAATCGCGAGCGTAGACGGCGTTGAGTCTCTCAACGTGTTTATGAGGTACCGTTTCAGAATCTCAATTGGTAAACTTTTCGACCAGGATGTGGTTAAGGATACCATCTCGTTGCTGCTTTGCCCGCCACAGACGGCTCCAAAAATTCAGGTGAATGCGAGTCAGCCTTCGGGGTTTCATGCATTAAAAAAGTGTTTTTCTCATCATAAATTTTGGGCGGTTTACAATCAGAACGGCAAATACGAGGTTGCCACCGGGGACACGAAGGATGAGGTTACCGCCAAGGCTTGTGGCGTCGAGGTTGCTAGGTCGTGGTGACTTTTGAGGAACTGTGGACCAGTGAGAGTGTAAAAAAATGTGTCGCGGCCGTCACCTTGGCATTTCGAGACAAGCTGACCACAGATGAACTGAATGAGTGCGGCTTGTTTGGCTTGTGGAAGACGATGGACTGGCACCAAGAGGGTTGTGGGCAAAAGTTTTCAACCTCGTTGTCTCACGCGGTCAAATGGGAGTGCTTAAGTCTAATTAGCAAGAAAAAGCGGGAAATGTTTTTGATTGGTGAATTTGACACAGAAGCGGCCGAAAGGCAATACAGAGAACAAGTTAGACAAGAAGACAACCTCGACCATATTTTGTGTCGCATGTCTCGTCTGAATCAAGACCAGCGAATCGTTATTGAGCAGTATTACCTTGCTGGCATGTCACTTGAGCAAATCTCTAAGGCTAATGGTTACTCAAAGCAGACCGCCTGGAAACGGCTCGGCCAGGCCGAGGCCAAGTTGCGTGAAGTCTGCTTTGAAACGGTGTAAACAAAAGAGACACTTTCGTTTTTTCAGGGGAACAAAATGAGCGTTAACGTTGAATTTGATGCGGTTGGTAGGGTGGACATTGTGAAGGCGTTTGAAACCGCAAAGCGTGCGGTAATGATTTTCAAGGGGCTTTCGGTGATTACACCCACCTTGATTGACGACAAGATTGTCGCCTGGGCAGAAAAGGTTGTGGTCGCGATTGAGCCATTCGTTCACGAACAGTGGTTTGTTGAATTGGTTGATTTTGTTGTTTCCCTTTTCAGCAAGTCTGAAGACCTTAAGCAATCGTTGATGATGCTTAAAGCGGTTCTTGCCAAGTAACTTTAATGTGACAAAGAGGAATTTAGTGATGGTTCCCCATTTTAGGGTGGCTTTTCTTGCCGCCCTATTTTTTTGTGTCCCTTGCGTCCAGGCTGCAACCGATTTCAATGTTCCTTTTCAGGAACTAAAAGGTGCTGAGCAAGTAGTTGATGCCGGCGATTTTTGTGATGTGTCCGTAACCCCAATCAAAAATGACGCTATTCATTTGGTCGGATTCGCTTATGAGTGGCGTGTGTACGAAGCAGCAATTAACATGCAAGGAGAACTGGAGTTTCGCGACAAGAAGATTCGTCGTAACGAAAAGAATGACTCTATATTCTTTGCTGCTGGCATCGTGTCTAAAAGGTTTTATGTCGAGCTATATGCTACCTACGCATATGCAGTTAAAGACGAAAAGTCGAAAGCTATCGTAGAAGTAGGAGCCCGCACACAACGACTAACGGCAATCGTCATTGTTAGGGGCATGTATCCTCCGACACCACCAGTTCCTGTTCCTCCGATACCACCGGTTCCGGTTCCTCCATCGCCCACACCTTCGTTTCCAGACGGTAAGTTCAAAATCTCCAAAAAGGTGTACGAGGCAGCTATGAACAAGGTTGCCGCTGGCCCTAATCGTCAAAAGGCAGCTCTTGCTTTAGCGGGTTCGTTCAGAGGTATTGCTTCCGCTATTGCAGCCGGTGCGATGAAGGACACTAAAACTATTTTGGAAAACACGACTAAGTCTAATCAAACCGCTCTAACGAATGCTGGTGTGGCAAAATCTGAATGGGAAGTTTTTTTTCGCGATTTGCAAGACATGACATTTGCACTATATGAAACAAATCAAGCTAACACAGCAGAAGACTGGGCTCAGGCATGGCTCGAAATTTCGTTGGCTATGGAGGCTGTGAGATGAATACGATAAATACGGCATTTTGCTAAAATGGCAACTCGTCGTCGTCTTATTA
>CAYGDZ010000093.1:0-2108 GCA_964348805.1 uncultured Candidatus Saccharibacteria bacterium
TAAAAGAAATCACCGGTCTAGGCCTAGGTGAAGCTAAAGCTATCGTTGACGGCGCACCAGCACCAGTCAAAGAAAAGGTTAGCAAGGACGAAGCAGAAAGCGCAAAGAAACTTCTAGAAGAAGCAGGCGCCTCGGTCGAACTTTCATAATTCGATCAAACGTTTCAGCAAAAATACCCGTTCGTTATGAGCGGGTATTTGCTTTTTAGTTTATTTTTTGTTATAATATAATTTATACAAATGCTTTTTTAAGTAGTTGTAAGGAAGTGACGTTTCGACGTTTTTCACAATTGACAGAGGAGTGCGTATGTCAGACGCTGTAGAAATCAGAAGACAAGTTGGTGAACTTCAAAAGGTAATTATCCAGAAAACGAGCGCGACCACGAACTCAATCATCGAATTTGACGATGTTGAGAGACGAACCAAGGACTGGATCAACAGTTACCTTCAAGCAGTTTGCGATCAGCTGATTGCAAGCGCCGCTTTCGCCTGGGCAACCCACCGCCTTGTACCTGAGGAGGCCACAATCGAGCACCTGCTCGGCGCCAAGTTTGAAAGAGCAGTCGAATTTGTTGACCTTACGGGCGACGAGCTTGACTCGACCGTGCAGGAATACTTGGGCGCAATGTGGCACCATGGTGAGGTCGCGGCCACTGTCCAATCAATGGGTATTGATGAGGACCTCGGCATCAGTGCTCGTTTCACAGCTCGTTGATCCACTAATCGAGAGGCTCAGGAACAACTCCTCTGTCCTCTCTCATAGTCATCAAATCATTGATGATTGCGAGAGAGAATATCTTGATCCAAGATAAATGTTAATACTTTTTTGATATTAAACTATCTACGACGATAGTTTTTCCTAAATTCACTATTAATTTTCTTGCGCCTACGAGGCAAGACAATACCTGCGTATACTATCAAAGCCACCAAGGCTGCTATGATTAGCATAGGAAAAACAATAACAATTGTAGCGTATGCGAACAAAAATATACCCCTTGCGACCGCATATGTACTGTCAGCAGTAGCAAAAATGCCCGTCGAATACATCCAAGCAGGTATTGCTACAGCTAATAAAATTATCGTTATAATGCTTACTACTGGATTAAGATTTTTGCCTGAAATAGCCTTTTTCATTACAGCCTCATCGGCTTTTGCGGCTAAAGCTTTTGCCGAGTTTGATTTTGCTCCAGAAGTAAAGTCACTATGCGACAATTTGTAGCCTATCTGATCCATGACAGACTGTGCAGTTATGAATACTTTTTCGTAGGCAGTTTTGTTCATTTTTCTCTCTGACCATACAAAGTATATATAGTTGTCTATAATTTCTATGTCACACACTGCATTCATATTTAGCAGCACTTGCATCACATCAGGGGCCAATATGCTCAGGGCATTAACAGCATTATTCTTATCCGTATATAGTGAAAAGTATTTATGAAAGTCACCCTCTAGATTAATCTTCCTCATCACGGTGTTTGATGACTCGTTTACAAGATCGTCATTATTCTTTAGATCTGATCCACCCATAAGGTCTACAGCGGCACCATCAACATGACAATCGATAATCATATGAGGTAACTTTTGTGGCAACTTCAAACGCATAACTCTGCCCCTGAGTGGCTGTTGAATTTGTGTTTTACCGACCTTTACATACACAAGATCACTGAGCTTCATCGGAAATCCGACAAACTTACCTTCTAGTATTCTAGTTTCGAAGCCCGGAATAGTCTCGAGTGTCTGCGTATCTATAAAGGACATTGTCAAAGCATTGCTTTTAGATGCAACCTCTCGCATAGAGACAGAAAAATCATTTGCTAATGCAAATTTTTTCAGACTTTTTTGTATACTTTCTTGATTGCCATTTAGTTTTGTGGAATGGTTTTTACTTTTAACAAATATTACAGCTGCAATAATCACTAGTATGATGAACCACACAAAGACTACCGGGGAAGTGTTAGGTTGGACAAAGCTAGGGGCCAAATATGAGCTAAATAAAATCGCAACAAATGGAACTAAAACAAAAAATATCAATAGAGATATAGCAATATTGGCATAAGGGCTACTGTCGAAAACCAGATCTTTATCTGGCAGATCCTCCAAAGCAGTGAA
>CAYGDZ010000094.1:0-2058 GCA_964348805.1 uncultured Candidatus Saccharibacteria bacterium
ATGCCGTGGTATTGAGGAGAAAAATTTTTCAATCCATCCTCAACCTTCCTCTCGAAAATCCAATTGATGGGGTGGTCGCCAAGTACTTACATCCCCTGCGGGGCTGCTATAGTGTATGGCCTAGTATTGTCGTGACTAAACCTGGCTTTAGTTACTGCGAGGGGCGAGAGGTAAATTATTTGGACGTTTTTAAGAATAAGGGTCATTGATGATATGGGACATCACCAAACATATTGCAAAAATCGAAGTGGAAACCGACTTTGAACTTGAGCAACATTTTTGTTCTTGCTGGGGCACAGAAAGAATACACGAGCAACCAAGCTGTAAAAGATACGGGGAGCTTATTGTCTCGGAACCTAAACCCGTAAAACTCATATTGCACCTGACGGATGGTCGAAGATTCTTGCTTGAATGTTCGGAAATATCATTTAAGGATGAGGCACGAGCATGAAAAGGATACTGGTTACCGGCGCGGCCGGTTTCATAGGAACACACCTCGTTCGCCGGTTGCTTTCGGAAGATACCGAACAACAAATAGTTGGCATTCGCAGAAGTGGTAAGCTAAACCCAAGCATTAAAAAGGATAGGTTTTGCGTATACCAGGAATGGTATTGCGACCTAGACAATTATAATAGCGTCAAGCCAATTATGGACTGGTTCAAACCGGACGTAGTCTACCATCTTGCCAGCAAACCCCTCATCAAAAAAGACACGACAAACCCCTGTGGGGTTACCATCGATAATGTCCTTAGCACACACCATTTACTTGAATGCTGCCCACCGCAGGTGGACTTCATCTTCACTTCCAGTGCGGCTGTTTACGGCGATAAACGTGGTTACCAATGGAACAAATACGAGCCGCTTACTTGCTCGCCGAACTCGCCTTATGGAGCATCAAAACTAGCTTGCGAAACTTATATTCAGGCTTACGCCCGCCTGAAGAAAGTGAAACCATTTATTTTTCGCCTCGTTGCAAACGTCGGCTCCCATGCTACGCACGGTTTGTTGCTGGATGTTGTTCGCAAACTACTCTCGCCAGAAGAAAAACTTCACCTGTTCGGAGAACGTCCAGGTTCAGTAAAACCATTTTGCCACGTAAGCGACACGGTAGAAGCTCTGGCCAACTACAAATTATTCGAGGGACCAGAACCGGCCGCCTATTTCAATCTTTCTCCGGAAGATGAAATGTCTGTTGAAGAAGTTGCTGAAGAAGCTATGGAGGCAATCGGTATCCATAAGGAAATCAACTGGTTAGGAAAATCTTCATTGTGGGAAGGTGACAATAAGTTTGTTGAAGTGTTTTCAAACAAATCCTTGGATGCTGGGTGGAAACCAAAGTATCCGACGTCAAAAGAAGCGGTGAGACAAGCCGCTGTTGAATTGGCCGCAAACTTAACGAACAAGGGGGCAAAATAAGGTGGGAACTCCTCGCGTATTAGTTACTGGCTGCGCCGGCTACATAGGCTCTGTTCTGACTGGCTTGTTGCTTGAGAAGGGTTGCCACGTTATCGGCGTGGACAATCTCATTTACAATAATGGCAATGCCGTTCTTGGGCACCTCGGGTGTCCCCGATTTGAGTTCTTCCGGGATGACGTCAGAGACATCGACAAGCTTAGGTATTTAATTGACCGCTGTGACGTGGTCGTTCCCTTGGCGGCTATCGTCGGAGCCCCCGCCTGCGACAGTCATCCGGAATATGCCGTTGCTGTGAATCAGGAAGCCATTGTTTCGATGGTCAAACTGGTCTGTCCACAAAAACGAATCATTTCCGTGAACACGAATTCTGGATATGGCGCTACTGACGGAACCAGATTCTGTACAGAGACGGACCCGCTGAACCCAATCAGCGTGTACGGGAAGACGAAGTGCGAGGCGGAACGGGCTGTCCTGACTCATTCGAATTCGGTCAGCCTTCGTCTTGCCACCGTCTTTGCTGACACGCATACCATCAGCCAAATAATCTGACAAGCTCAGCGACACACAAACAAATGCCGTCAACACACAAATAGACGTGAATACTTTTGTGAGCAAAATAACAGAAGCAGCCGGCATGTAAT
>CAYGDZ010000095.1:0-2048 GCA_964348805.1 uncultured Candidatus Saccharibacteria bacterium
GGTTATTAAGGGAACCTTAAAGCCTTGGTCGGCTACATATTGTCCTATTTCAAACTTGGGTTGTGCGGGCAGATAGGTGTCATAGTAATCAAAGGTCGGATCATTGGTTGCACGTTGGTCAGCTTCAGCCTTCTCACGGATTAAATAGTCACCATTGTTATCAAATTCAATCCAACCTTCGTCAAATTCGCTCATAATTATCTGTAATTATTTCCCTTTGAGTAGAATATGGCAAGCACTAGCATAATAGGTTCGAGTCCAAGCTACTGGATCAAATAATACGACTTTGACCTATTGATCGATTCCAGCGAAGCGGGCGCCTGGATTAATGTGCGCTTGCCCGGCCCCAAAATCAAAAATCAAAAATTCCCCATCTGTTAAGGGTCTGACCCTCTGATTCATGCCAGTTTTATTAGCGTTCAACCTTTTCAGTTTTGTCCAAAGGTACTCTGCTAACTACGGATAGGCACCAAATATTCCAAAAGAAGAAATAGGCAATAATGGCACCTGTTACCCATGGGGAGATATAGCTAATCGTATCTCTGTGTAACAGCTTTAGAAAAAAGTTTGTTACTACTTCAATAGGAGCTGAAAAGATGCACAGACAAAGAATCAGAAATATGAGCAATGCAATCCTGAGATTAACTCTGCCTGCTTCAGTAGCTATTTCCTTGAAGAAAGCCCTGCCAACTTGATTTAAAAATCTGTCAGTTCCTTTCTTCATATTTCTTAGCTCTTTCCATGGCAGCCATTCCTATTGTCCGGATCATCCCGTAGCCACTAATTGTAAGAATCACTGGTAAAACAAGATTGTTAAACATACCAATAAAGAACCCAATAGTTGTTATTAAGCCTGCAATAAATATTAAGCGACTAACGACATGCGAAATGGGATAATAGTGTCTGCTTGAACTAAGTAGCTTTGCTTGTTTTTCTTGAAACTTAATTATTCTATCTAAATCTATGGTTGTCTCAATAACCTCTTCCTGTTGCCATACAATTTTTTTGTTCTCAACAATGTTGCCATCATCATGTGGAGAATAGCTTGCCGTTCTGTTATTCCATGTTATGGTATCACTACTCATTATTTGCTGCTCCATTCTTTACTTATTGAGGAGTGGATTTTATCAAAGATTGAGCAGCTATCACTTAGGAATGTTTTTACAAACTTATGGCTCATAGTTGGCCCTGAAGTAAAAGCATCTAGGTCTGCCATTAAATATAGTTCAGGAAGCTTAAGATCATCAAACTCGAGTACGCCTTTTTCGGATAACTCAGACCCTTGCATAGGCCCCAAGTTGAAGTTAACGGGGTACGGGTATTGATTGATAGTAAGCGGCAGCGCAATGTCATTGGCAGCATTAATCAGTCCACTTGCGGAAGAGAAAAACTTAGACTTAAATAATTCAGTGAGTGTATCGTAACTATCACTTTCTACTTCTAGATAGTGGATTTGTCGAAAACCTAGTCTGCCTACATAGCCGAATCGCAACTCATCATTAAGACTATTCGCCAAGGTGCTTATTGCTCGTAGATTCTTCTCTTTATTTTCGCTTTCTGAAGTTATGCCTATTCTCAAAGGTTGCACAACAACGCTTAGCTTTTGAGGAACATCCTTGTAGTTAATTGCTTCATTTGGAATAACTGCACCTTGCGCACCTGTTAATATTTTTTGAATCTTATTTCGGAACGTAAAATCCTGCAAAGGGCTGCTGAATCTAACTTCGAACATAGATTTAACAAGTTTCCAGCTTTGAGTTCTCTGTGGCATGTAATAATTATATCACTTTGTGAATAGCAAACGTCACACCTAATCTAGGGGTGGTTCAAGTCCGCCGCTTAGACACTAACGGTGGCTACACTATTAGCGGATCACAAGGTTCATCCTTATAAGGTGTTGTAAGACACCAGTTATTCATTTTACTGATCAGTCAGATCGTCTACATTCGAGGCCTAACTAGACTTACGCAAAGCTCCCCCATCCCCAGACCAACTAACCTCGGCTGATAGCAGTTTGCCTTCTCTCGATGTAGCTAAGGCTACCTCTC
>CAYGDZ010000096.1:0-449 GCA_964348805.1 uncultured Candidatus Saccharibacteria bacterium
CCGCTGGCACATCTCCTACGAGATCAACGAGATGCTGACCTAGGCTAACCGCAGGAGGCGCGACGACGCTAGGGAGGTGAGAAGGTCCGAGAGCAGGCTGACCGAGGCGCGGCTGTGTTTCACGAAGCTGTGCCAGGGCATGATCTAGGAGGCTCCATGTTCGACCGCAAGTACGCCGCACGGGACCGCCGCAAGAGCCGCACCACCGCCCGCACGATCTACTTCCGCGCGCAGGGCAGCATCGACGTGCTGGTCGCATTCAAGCACGACAGGACCGCCACGCCGCTCCTCGAGCCGGATACGATCGACGCCGAGTTCGACCACTTGGCCAGGTTCGACACGATCTACCTCGCATTCGACATGGACGCAGCCGGGCAAGAGGCCGCGCCGAAGATCGCTGAACGCCTGGGCGCAAGCCGCTGCCGACTGGTCAAGCTGCCGCACAAGGA
>CAYGDZ010000096.1:459-2036 GCA_964348805.1 uncultured Candidatus Saccharibacteria bacterium
GGCGCAGGTATACCACGCCGCAACCGTTCTGCACCGTGCCGGAAGGCGGTGCCAAGCCGCACAAGGGGGTAACGAAAATGCCGAGGAATCCGTTCCGCAAGCCGACCGAGAGGGCGGCCGAGAAGGCGCTGGTGGAGGCGTTCTCGCAGGAGGCGCGGGAGAAGATGACCGACGAGCTCCCGCCCGAGCCGACGTTCGCCGATCAGTTGGCGAAGGCCGGCGGCAAGTCGGTGTCCGTACCCAGCGCCGCCGATGTTGCGGACTGGCACGATCTGGACGCGTAACTATTTCGCAACCGAGAGGTGGGACAATGAAACTCGCACTCATGCCGGGGATGTCGTCGTGGCGCGCGGAGGTCAAGCGCGCTGAGCGTGCCGCACGGCTAGCCTTCGAGGTCGACAAGGCGCACCACTTCGCCTTGGTCGAGTACTCGAAGACGGGCGGTGTCGGCTCCAAGAAGTTCGAGGCGCAGCGGACTCTGGCGTCAGCGGAGTATCGCAAGCGGGCGGCAGAGCAGAAGGCCCAGCGCATCTTGTGGCTCGAGTCCAAGCGGCGCGTGCTGGCCGAGAAGGAGCGTGCGGAGTGGGCGCGGGACATGACGCGCTGGGCGTTCCGCAAGGGGCCGCGCATCGAGGTCAGGACCGGAGTGGCCTTGCCGGTCGTGTCCATCCTCCGCATCTACGCCGAGGTGGCCGAGTGCAGATAGAGAAGCGGTTGCCGCTGACGATCGACGAGGAGGAGCTAGGCCGCGCGCTGTCGCACGAGGACTCCGAGAGGCAGGCGGCCTTCTTCAATGCGTTCACCAAGGGGCTGGATGAAATCACCAGCTTCAAGCGCGACCAGCAGTTGCTGTACATGCTCGACGACCTGTCCAAGGAGGCCAAGGAACTCTTCGAGGCCGTGGCTGAGCACATCAAGTACCAGCGGGAGAACAAGTAGATGGGGCTCAGCAAGGCCAGGCAGGCGGCGAAGAAGGCCGTCTCCGACATGCTGAAGCAGCGGCTGCAGGCGGCCGACTGGGAGGTGGTCAAGACGCGCAACGAGATTGTCAGGTTGGCCAACCAGCAGGCGAGCCTCAAGCGCCAGCGCGACGAGCTGGGGAAGCTCATCGGGCAGATCCAGAAGGAGCTAGGTATACCATGAGCAAGTTCACAGTGAAGATCAGCATCGAGGGGGGCAGGTTCGAGGTCGAGGGCGATGCGTCACCGTACGTGCCGGCCACGGGACCGTCGATGGCGAACGCCGGAGGGGATCCCGCAGAGGGAGGGCTCGAGGAGGTCACCGGGGTATACCTGCTTGGCAACGACGGCAAGCGCGTCGAGCTCCCGGAGTTCCTCCAGGCAGTTGTCGACAAGCAGATCAGGTACGCGGGGACATACGACGACGACATCATGGAGGCGCTAGGCGAGCAGGAGGAGCAGGCGAAGGAGGATGCGGCCGAGGCGAAGGCGGACAAGATCAGGGAGGAGGGATACCAATGAACGTGAGCGTTAAGCTTCCGAACACGGAGCAGGTGTACCATTGCTTCACGCAGCTGGCTGCGCTGGGCGCGCGGGGGCGGAGCCTGACCTTCATCC
>CAYGDZ010000097.1:0-1955 GCA_964348805.1 uncultured Candidatus Saccharibacteria bacterium
TCGATAACGTCTTCAATCGGGAGATGATCGCCCTCGTCCGCCCCGTCTTCTTCGCCGCGTCGTACAACTTCTGCAATCTCGGCGGGATTGGCGTGTTTGGCGGCATCTTCCTCTTCCTTCATTCGCTGGGCTTCTTCAGCTTCATATTGCTTCTCGTAATTTGCAAGAGCAGAGTCCGCGTCGCGGAACAGCATGTCGAACATCCAGTCGGACGTATGGAAGTTCGGCGGGACGATCACCAGATGCCCAGTCGCCTCAAGTCGGTCAGCCAGTTGATCCAGCGGCGTCCCATTCTTGGTGATGAGGCTCATTCCAAAGTTCTCTTGCGCCATCTTCACACCGTGCGGGCCGCCAAGCTGACCGGGATGGATGCCGCCGTACTCGTTCTTGATGATCGACCACAGCGAGTTCGGACCATGCTTCGGAGGACGCGCTTGTGCCGGCTGACCTCGGCCAATCCGCCGAGCTTCCGCCAGGGCGTACTTCGACTGCTTCGCGTTCTTGTTGGCATTGCCGGGGCCGCGCGTGTACCGCTTGGTGTATTGCGTGATGTAGTCCCGCTCCAACTTCGTGGCGGGCGGCTGGCCCTTCGCACGCATCGCTCGGTCGAACTCCGATCTCCGATCGTTGTTCGTCAGCGAATCGAAGATGGCGTTGATCTCTGTGATACGCGGCGCAGGCTCCGCATCCACCTTCGGCTTCTTCGCGAGACCCTTCTTGCGTGGGGCGGTGGCGGCCGCTTGATCGCCAGCCGGTGACGCAGGGGCCGCCACGCGCTCGCCCCACGCTTTGTTGAGGCGATCACCCTTCCAGTGATTCAGGACTGATTCTTTCGATGCGCTACTGCTGATGTCGTCAACTTCGTAGTCCGCTCCTTTTTCGGGGCCACTGACTCCGAGACTCGGAACGCCGAGTTGCTTGAAGAAGTCATCGACGGCCGCGTCGTCCGTCGGCATAACCCGGTTGATGTAATCCTCAAGCTCAGCAAGACCAGCGCGGCCAAATCCCTTATCGCCAGTCGGGTCGCCCTTGATGATCCACGACGCTCCATGCTTGTCTTTGACGACGCCGCCAACTGGATACCAATGACCTTGTTGCTTGGAGCCAGTCCCAGCGAATGAGCGGTAAAACCAAACGCCCTTCCCGTCTTTCGTGATGTGAATCATCTCGCGACTGGCGTCAACGACAGTCACCGGAACAACGCTCCCGTCGGCGGCCTTCTGTGTCGTGATAACCACGCCATCTCCGAGGTCTTTCGCAACATTCTGGCCAGCCCACGGACTTGCGCGGTTCGTTGCAGTCGAAGCCAAAGCCGGCGGAGGTGGTGACTCCGCCGGCTCGGCCACGGTCCCGCCGGTAGCGACAGCGGGTTGGTCGCTTTGTTCATTCTCTGAAATCTGAGATGTGAAATCTGAAATCCCCGGTGCCTGACCGCCTGCCGGTTGAAAAACCGGAGCGGACCCAACATCCGCCCCGGCCCCGGTTCGCAGTGAGTTCAAGTCAATCGCTTCATTCGACGCTCCCTGGTCAGACGTCGCTCCTGGCGGAGCAACAGAACTCAGTGACGGAACATCCGCCACCCCTTCAGCGTTGGTCGGACTCTCGTAAAAGGCACGCATCTTCTCCCGCAGTGCCCTGTCGGAATCCGATTCAGGAGCACCGTCGGCTACTTGCAGCCCGACTTTCCCCCCTTCTTCGGCTTCTTCATCGCGGATCACCCCCTCTCCCGTGTCTTGAGGTTCGCCTCTCGTGATCTCTGGATACTCGGCTTCCGGTTCGCTTTCTTCGGACGGTTGACCCTGCTGGGTCGCCATGTCCGCGTCAGATCGCATCTGCGCGGCGACACTCTTGCGGTCATCCTCAGTGCTCTTGTCGGGCAACGGATACAGGGCGCGCATCTCTTGCGGCATCTTCTCCCACTTGCCGCGCGTCGGAGAATCCATGAAGTCCTGAAT
>CAYGDZ010000098.1:0-1913 GCA_964348805.1 uncultured Candidatus Saccharibacteria bacterium
TCGAGTTGAGTGCTCAAAAGCTACTGTGTTTTGGTTACGACGCCACGCATTTTCGCGACGTGATATAAAAGTATTATTATGACGATCTGACATGTGGTGGTTATTTCTATTTTTATGTTTGTTTGTTTTGCGGTGGGAAGGCCGGCGAACCAGCCCTCCCCTGTTTTTGGTAGTATTACCTTATTTTAGGTGGTGTACTACGATTTTGACCGCGCGAGGTGATAGGTTATCAACTTTGATTTTCATCTCGTGTAGTCCTTTCATATATGTTTATTTTCACTGCGGCTCTCAGCTTTGCGCTGCGAGATCGCGGGTTGTGAACATCGGTGGTGGAACCCGTCAATGGACGCTTCAGGATGGGTTCGAGTTCTGCTTCTAGCCCCATTTCTTTTTGGGACTTTATGTATTGCTTGACCAATCTGTCTTCCAGGCTGTGAAAGCTAATTATGACTACCCTTCCGCCAGGCCTTAATAGATCTGGTATCAGTGGTAGTAATCGTTCGATTTGTCCTAACTCGTCGTTAGTTGCAATACGAAGTGCTTGAAATGTACGCGTGGCAGGGTGGATTCTACCCTTGCTACGAATTGTTTGTTTAACCAAATCTGCCAGCTCGGTTGTCGAGCTAATCGGCCGATTATCAACTATTGCCTTTGCAATTAGTCGTGCATTGTATGGTTTTTCTTCACCATAACTGCGAATTATGCGTACCAATTCATCTTGGCTAGCGTTATTCACTAGGTCGGCTGCTGTTTTTGTTTGTGACGGATCCATCCTCATATCGAGCGGTGCGTCATAACGAAAACTAAAACCTCTCTGCGCTTGGTCAAACTGTGGTGACGATACACCTAGATCTACCAAAATCATGTCAAAAGACTGATTATCATTAACCAATTGCTCGGCCGCATTAGCGAAATCTTGATGAATCAATGTCGCGTCCTGTAGGCCCAAGCCTTTCAGGTGCGCAATTGCATTTTCATCACGATCGACTAACGTAACGTGAGCACCCGTTTGTTGCATGACTGCGCCTGCGTGACCGCCGTAGCCTGCTGTTAAGTCGAGATATGTTTCGCCTTTGACAGGGTTCAGTAGTCGCACGACGTCGCCGAGCATAACCGGTACATGGAGTTGTTGTGGTGGATTTTGTGTATTCATTTTTATTTTTCGAGGTCACCTAACCGACAGTTAGCTTTTTGTTTTTTGTATATTTTTGTTTTTGTTAGTCGACTGACAAGTATATATGATAGTTGCAAAGCAACTGACAAGTACTTACCAGCTAGAGAGACTTTGTGTGAGGTGGAGTTTTTTTTGGGAGGTGTGTGTTCTAGAAAGAACCAGGATCTTAGTTTTTGAGTGGCAGCCTATGTTCCACTGCTAACTGTCAGATAGTTGACCTCGGAGTATTGAATTCTCCGAATGCTTAATTGTTAATGTGCCAACAGTCTAAAGTAGCTACCTACCCGAACAGCTTCAACATTGCGTGCAATATGAGCATATTCAAGCTGGGCTTGTTTTAGCGTTATTCTACCCTGTTTCTGGTCCAGTTCAGCCTCTGTTTTGCCAGTGCGAAATCTCACACTGATATCAGCAACCTTTTCATCTAACAGGCTGCCTTCTAACTCGGGTTCTATTTTCTGTTCCCAGACGCTCCTAGGGTACAAATGCAGATAATCACCAAAACCTTTGGTGATCACGACGCCACTCGTAAATTCTTCTCGAAGCTCTACCGGTATTGTTAACCGGTTCTTGTCATCAAGTTTACGTGTGAAATAATCTACTTTTGCCATGGGAGTTTTTTGTGGTGGTTTAAGTTACTGTGGTTTTTGTTTTTTGGCACTTTATTGTGCTTGTTTACCCACTAGCACCAGTTTACTCCCCACCATGACCCACTGCAATACCCAAATTACCCATTTAT
>CAYGDZ010000099.1:0-1886 GCA_964348805.1 uncultured Candidatus Saccharibacteria bacterium
ATTAATTCTTTTATTAAATAGAAAAAAAAATTAAGCAGAGTAATAATTTTTATTAGCATCATAGCCAGCCTGAGAAGCTTGTACTCCTGCTGGCAAGGTACCACCGAAGACATCCGATCTTCTAGGATCAGTCATCGCATAATTATCTCTAAGCATAAACGCATAAGGATCGTATCTCCAGTCTCCTTGTCTAGAAGCATTTGCTCCTGCTGTGTTCATTGGTCTGTCTTCTCTGCCCATAATGTCAGAACGATTATTAGGATTCGCTTGCCAACCTCTATTGAATATATTGATCACCTTTATGGGACTAAACAACCCTTCTGTGTATTTGCTGAAATTCAATGCATATATATTTGCGTCTTGATACATGTCTTGAACAGTCTGGTTTGGGTCTCTAGCTCTCTGTTGAGATTGGTACCACATATACGGATCCCATACAGGTCCTGTTGGTAGTTGTATTCTTTTTGTTTCAACTCCCCATTCCGTAACCAAATCTTGATAACTCTGAGCACCGAATAATCTAGATTTGGCATATCTTCCTGCCAGATCAATTTGACTTTTGATAAGATCTTCTCTTCTTCCATAATATTCAGGATTGATCTCTCTTAATAGTTTCTGTTGAGCGGGATCAGTGAGATCAAACTTCTGACCGATCCATGTGTCGAATGCTGTTTGTTCTTCGAGATCTCTTTTCTTTTTTATGTAGGATACATCTTCATCGGTAATAGGCATTACTTGTACAACTCTACCGTCTTCAGCAATACTTCTCTTGATTGCCATATTGGTATCTTCTGGCATCTTGGGAAAAGGGACTGTAGGGAAATCATTCGAATCCTGTCCTGCTGCATGTCTTGCATCACTAGCATTCGGCCACCAGTATGGAGCTGTCTTTTGTGCTTCTACATTAAAAGTGAGTGCTCTGGCTTGTTCCACGGATGGAGCGCCAGGTGTGAAACCACTTGGTCTTTGCATTCTTGTTTTTTTGTTTACAAAAATCGAGTTGGTGTTGAGAAGTTTTATTATTCAATAGAAATTTATTTTTTTAAATTCCAGACAAATATTTTGCAGGTTCAACAGGATGAACATTTCCAATCGGTTCATACATCATAGCTCTAACGCCAGGTAGATAACTAACACCCAAACTCGAAGTAGGTATGAAAGCAACATTGATTTTAACTACACCTTCATTAACTTGTAAGAGATCCCCGTTAGCGTCAAACACTCTCAATTCGATTGACTTGGGCAATCTTTTATATCTTTCAGCAGAAGTAGAGCGATGAAGGTCAGGAGCATGGCAGCCTTCGTACTGTTTCATAAACAGGCATTCATGAGCTCCGACTCCGATCTGTGGCTTAAAATTAAGAATAATAGGTAATCCACGAACTGTATTGCCAAAAGGGGACATATAAGACGCTGGTATGTCATCTTGCATTTCTGTAATACGGAAGACTCCCAGTTTGTCATAAGTGTTAGCAAGTAAAGAGTTACTGTCAGCGCCGACAGAGGTACTAAACATATACGAATCCAAACGAACAGAAACGACTCCATGTTCATGTGAGGTAGGAATTTTAACTGAAAACCCGCCGGGCAACACAGATCTTGGTTTGATGAATACATATTGCTCAATAAAACCACTCATTCCGATTGTTTCTAAAATAAAAAAAAAAGAACAGAGTAAAAAGCGTGTGAAGAAGAGGAAGAAAGGGGAAAAAAAAAGAGATGAACAGAACTCCTATAAAAATAAACTTCGAAAGTAACCGTTGTCCGCAATACAGCTACCGCCCAATCAAAACGAGTAGTAATACATCAGTCAATGCGTTATGGCTTACACCCGAATTTGTTCCCGTTGGAAACAATAACAACTATAAGTTTCAACCACCTCAACC
>CAYGDZ010000100.1:0-1836 GCA_964348805.1 uncultured Candidatus Saccharibacteria bacterium
GGATAGATTATAATGTTAATATGCATTTTTACCTAGTCGCCCCAACCGTCCGTGCTCACACTCAGGGATTCTTTACCTATCATGCGTCAGAAAAGCTAGCGGTAGGTACAGTTGTATTAGTTGAAATTGGTAAACGTGAATCTGTTGGTGTTGTTATCCAAAAGATATCAAAACCTGACTTTAAAACCAAAGAAATAATCAAAATCATTGAAAAAAAGCCTATTCCTGAACAAATCTTGGATCTAGCCGACTGGCTACACCAATATTACGGCTCACCAATCGCCAGTGTTTGGCAAACATTACTGCCACGTGGTCTGCAAAAGAAACGTCGAGCCAACAGTGTGAAACCTGCCGATACCTCGCGCGAAAAAAACAATATAAAACTAAACACCGAGCAAAATAATGCAATAAAAAGCATTATAAAAAATCGCAAAAAAACTAGCTTGCTGCAAGGTGTAACAGGTTCGGGCAAGACCGCTGTATATATAGAGCTAGCCAAAAAAACTCTACTGAGCGAAGGTAAATCAGTCATCGTTTTAGTACCAGAAATAGCATTAACCTCACAACTAGTGGGTGAATTCCAGCAGCATTTCCCTGATATTTTACTGACCCACTCTGGTATGACAGAGGCCGAGCGTCATATTGTGTGGCTCTGCGCTCTAAA
The DNA here is from genome assembly GCA_964348805.1 of uncultured Candidatus Saccharibacteria bacterium. Taxonomy (GTDB): domain Bacteria; phylum Patescibacteriota; class Saccharimonadia; order Saccharimonadales; family Saccharimonadaceae; genus JACPYF01. The sequence goes on from CAYGDZ010000100.1 coordinate 665, forward strand.
TAGCGAAAAACCACAACTAGTTATCGGCCCACGCTCGGCATTATTCTTGCCACTGTCAAATATAGGGCTGATTGTTATAGACGAAGCTCACGAAGCTAGCTTTAAACAAGAACAAGCACCCCGCTACCTGGCATCGCGCGCGGCCAGAATAGTGGCCAATAAACATGATGCGATATTAGTCCTGGGTAGCGCCACTCCATCTGTTAGCGATCGGTTCATGGCTGACAAAACCGGCAATATTGTTAGGCTGGATAGTTCAGCAAAGACTATTGGTGACGTACAAACCGAACTAATCGACAATCGTAAGCGTGGTAATTTTACAAAACACTCATTCATATCAAATAGGTTAATAGAAATTATCGAAGAAACGCTAAAAAACAAGCAGCAAGTCCTGTTATTTCACAATCGACGTGGCTCGGCATCGACGACACTATGTGAAAACTGTGGTTGGACCGCAATCTGTAAACGGTGCTTTGTTCCAATGGTGTTGCATGGTGATATACACAAACTGATCTGTCATGTATGTGGTATCCGCGAAAACATACCAACTGCCTGCCCCGATTGCGGCCGAACAGGTGTTATCCACAAAGGCATAGGCACAAAATCTATTGCCGATGCCGTAGCTAAACTATTTCCTAATGCCAAAATAGCCCGTTTTGACGGTGACAGTGCCGCTGATGCTACATTGGAAAAGATGTATCAAGACATTTACAGTGGTCATATCGACATTATTGTTGGTACGCAAGTTGTCGCAAAGGGCTTGGATTTGCCGAATTTGGCAGTCGTTGGGGTTGTTCAAGCCGACGGAGGCCTGATATTACCTGACTTTGCAGCCGAAGAAAGAGTCTTTCAACTGCTACTGCAAGTCATGGGGCGCGTTGGTCGAGATGAAAAACTGAGTAAAATAGTTGTTCAAACTTTTCAGCCTGAAAGTCTTTCTATCCAATCTGCCCTATCTAGAAATTACGATGATTTCTATCAATATACAATTGCCAAACGCCTACATGATAACTTCCCACCGTTCACCTACCTACTAAAGCTAACAAACGTCTACAGAACAGAGGCCGGAGCCGTCAAAGCAGCTCGGGAACTCAAAGCCCTGATCCAAAAGAAAGCTCCAAAATCTGTCCAAATCCTAGGCCCAAGCCCTGCATTTTACGAACGTGCCCACG
>CAYGDZ010000101.1:0-1831 GCA_964348805.1 uncultured Candidatus Saccharibacteria bacterium
ATTGGGAATATAGGCGGAGTAATTCCTAGGTCTTTCAGATGTTGGTCGATCTGCTTCTTCCTCGCAAACCACTCTATGGTTCCCTTTGGCAATGTTTTTCCACCTCTTTGGCTTTCTAGTCCCATATTAGCCACTCGTTCTTTCAGATTTAAAAATAGAGAGATCTGTCGGTGGGGTGGAATATTGACTTGCTGGAATATGGATGAACTTAGTGTTGGCTTTTCGCCATGCTTCCTGATCCCTGGCCAATTCCTGAGCACGTCTTCGCGCTTCCATGGCTCGTTCTAGAAAACTTAGACTTGATGGTTGTTTTTCAGTCATTTTAATTCAACAAAAAACCTCCTGATTTCTCTAGGAGGGTTTTGTAAAAATTTGTTTAGTTTGCTTTTTTACGCCCTCCTCACTTACGCGTGCTCTTGGACGCGGGTGAGGCGGGTAATGAGAGACTTCTTAAACATCCAAGGAATTGTAACCCGTTGACAATTGATCTGTCAAGGCGGATAATCGGTTTAATGGATGGCTAGCAATTGAGCTAACTGACACTTAGCAAGCTAGCCTGGGTAAGCCCAAAACAGCTGTAAGTAAGACCCGAAAGATTAGTTGGCACATGGGAACTAGTCTAGAACGGGTCTTTTTGTTTTTTGTATGGAACGCACACTTACCAGCGACACCGTAAACCAGGAGGGCCAATTGATCCTACTCAAGGGTTGGGTAAATACCCGCCGGGATCACGGCAAGATCGTGTTCATCGACCTGCGTGACCGCAGTGGCTTAATTCAAGTTGTTTTGTCTCCAGAGCAGGCTGGAGATCTCCACACTGAGGATGTGGTGGAGATTCAAGGCTTAGTCAAGACCCGTCCTGAGAAATTAGTCAATCCCAAGCTGGCGACGGGTTCAGTCGAAATCGAAGCTCAGGAAGTCAAGTTAGTTTCCAAGGCTGCCGAACTGCCATTTGATATGGGTCAAGCAGACCTGGATGTGCAATTACCCACACTTTTGGATTACCGGACGCTGACCCTACGACACCCTAAAGTGCAAAAGATTTTTAAAATCCAAGAGGCAATCATGGAAGGCTTCCGGCAAGCGGCTCAGAAGCTGGATTGTGTCGAGATATTTACACCTACAATTTCGGCTTCGGCTACAGAGGGTGGAGCAGAGGTTTTCAAATTCAAGTATTACGACCATGAACAACCGGCCTATATGGTCCAAAGCCCACAGTTATATAAACAGATGCTTGTGCCAGCTTTCGAGAGAGTCTATTTGGTTTCTCATGCCTATCGGGCTGAGCCATCAGTAACTACTAGGCATCTTTCGGAATCGATCCAAATGGACTGTGAATTAGGGTTTGTGGAATTTGCACAATTGTTGGATGCTTTAGAATTTGTAGGCGGACAAACTCTCAAATTTGTCCAGGAAAAGTATCCCGTGATTCTGGCGGAATATGGCGTGGAACCAGTAAAAATACCCGTTCAAATACCTCGTCTTAAGATGCGGGAAGCCCAACAATTAATCTTTGAACGAACTGGCGTGGACCATACCAAGGAAAAAGATTTAATGCCGGAAGACGAACGCGAGTTATCTCGGTGGGCTTTAGAGGTTCACGGTAGTGACTTGGTGACTATTACTCACTACCCTACCAAGAAACGTTCATTTTATACAATGCCCGATCCTACTGACCCGGAATTTTCTTTGAGTTATGACTTATTGTTTAGAGGGGTAGAAATTTTATCTGGTAGTCAGAGAATCCATCAATACGACCAACTGATAGGAGAAATCAAAGATCGGGGGATGGATCCGGCTAATTTTGAGATGTACTTGCAGACTTTCAAAT
>CAYGDZ010000102.1:0-1815 GCA_964348805.1 uncultured Candidatus Saccharibacteria bacterium
CATCTATATATTCTTGCCTATTCATATCTTTCTCCTTATTTTTCAAATATCTTACTACTATTGTCGAATAAGATAGGTAATAGAGCAAGTGATATAATTAAGATATGACAATGCAACAAACTCCATACCCAGCGCCAGATTTTTCATTGAAAGATGAAGAGGGTAAAAGCCATAGCCTAAAAGATTATGCAGGTAGCTGGTTGGTGCTATATTTTTATCCGAAAGACGATACGCCTGGTTGCACAACTCAGGCTTGTAGTCTGCGCGATGCACGTGACGACCTTACCGCACTAGGTGCGCAAGTTGTTGGTGTATCAAAGGATGATGCCAGTAGCCACGAAAAGTTTAAAGCTAAACACACACTGAATTTCACACTACTATCTGACCCAGATGCAAAAGTCATTGACGTATATGGTGCGTGGGGCAAAAAAATTTTTGGCAAAGAGGGAATACTGCGAAAGACATTCATCATCGATCCAAACGGAAAAGTCCAAAAAGTATTTGGACGTGCTAATCCAATTGGTCACGGCGAAGCCGTAGTAGAAGCACTGAAAAAATTACAAGCTGTCTAGCGCGGACGACTCTTTACAATTACTCGAGCTTTTTTGACTAGTGAGTCATCAATATCTGCTAGTTTAGTTTTGCCATATTTTTTGGTAATTGCTTTTTCGATCAAATAGTCAGCCAGTCGTGGATTTTTAGGTAGCAGCGAACCATGCAGGTATGTTCCGATAACATTTTTGTAACGGGCGCCTTCACTGCCATCTTCGCCGTTGTTACCATCACCTTTCACAACTAATCCCAAACATGCCTGGTCTTCGTCTAGACGTGTCAGTCCGCTGTGATTTTCGTAACCTATAATTTCGCCGAAATCATCGCTCTTTGATACAATATTTCCGATCAAACGTTTTGGTCCACCATAGGTTTCTAGTTTGAATATTCCAATACCTTCGATTCGCTCGCCTTTATTTGTTTCAAAGAATCGACCAAACAATTGATACAAACCACAAATCATAAGCATCGGCACATTTTCATCTGCTAGTTTTTGCAGCTGTGATCCAACTTTTATCAGATCATCTTTTATTTTGTCCTGTCCGCTGTCCTGTCCACCACCACCGACTATCAAATCAACGTCTGTTGGGAACTTTGCATTTGGATGATGCTCTAGCAGCTCAACTTTGTAACCACGCCACTCTAGCCGTCGTTTTAGTGTTAGTGTATTTCCCCAATCACCGTAAATATTCATCTCGCTAGGGTATAGTTGCAAAATACGAATAGTTTTCATAATACACGCTCCAGCTGGGCATATTTTTGCAATTCTTTTCGCAATGTCAGCATTGCGGTGTAGCTGCAAAAGATACGTTTTGGTCGGCCAGTTTCGTTGATGAATGTATCTAGAGCTTTTTTTAGATCTGTATCAACATAATCAAATTTAACTTCGTCGTATTGTAGGCGCAGTGCCATGTCATAAGCTCGCATGCCGCTGACCATTCGCACACCAGTCTCGCGCAGGCTCTCGAACTCGACATCCCACAGCCATGACATATCACGACCGTCAGCATAGTTGTCATTGATAGCGATCATAGTTGCAATATTTCGCGCCGAGAACGATTTGAGACCTAGGCGAAAGCCGCTAGGGTTTTTCACTAATACCAGCTCTAACTCTTGGCCATTAACAATCATCTTTTCACCACGACCAAATGCTGGTTTGATGTTCGATAGTGTATCGATTAATTTTGCTTCATCAACTTTTGATCCCATAATTTCTCGCACCAGACTGAGTGCTGCAGCGGCATTTAGAACATTGTATATACC
>CAYGDZ010000103.1:0-1791 GCA_964348805.1 uncultured Candidatus Saccharibacteria bacterium
AAATCTACCGAAGAAGCCCGTGAAAGCTTGATGAAGAAATTCAAACTGAGCGAGATTCAGGCAAAAGCTATTCTGGAAATGCAACTACGTGCCCTAACTGGTCTAGAACGTGCCAAAGTCGAGGAAGAACTAGCTGGGCTGATGAAGTTAATCGCGCAGCTAGAGGCAATCCTAGCTGACGAGCAGAAGATCTTGGGTATTATCAAGGACGAGCTAGCCGAGATGAAAGAGAAATTCAACGACGAGCGTCGTACGCAGATAATTAACCAAGAATTAGGCAAATTTAGCGATGAAGAGCTAATACCAGAGGAAGAAACTATTGTTTTACTAACAACAGAGAACTATATAAAACGTACTTTGGTTAGCGAATATCGCAAACAACACCGTGGCGGCAAGGGTAAGCGTGGTATGACTACAAAGGAAGAAGATATCATTGATCATCTGGTTCCTGCTAGCACACACGATTGGTTATTGTTCTTCACAAACAGAGGTCGTGTATTCCGTCTAAAGGCTTACGAAGTGCCATCTGCTAGCCTGCAGGCTAAGGGTGTTGCCGTTGTAAACTTATTGCAATTACAGCCTGAAGAGAAAATTACATCAATCATCCGAATTGCCAAGGGCGAAAAAGACGACGGCTACCTGTTAATGTCGACCGTCAAGGGTACTGTCAAAAAAACACCACTCAAAGATTACGCAAACATTCGTACCAGTGGTTTGATCGCAATCAAGCTTGATGACGGTGATGAACTGCGTTGGATAAAGAGAAGTACTGGTGATGATGATGTTATAATTTCAACATCTGCAGGTCAAGCAGTCAGATTTAGTGAAAAAGACGCCCGACCAATGGGAAGAGCTGCCCGTGGTGTCCGTGGTGTCCGCTTGCGACCAGGCGATAGTGTTGTTGGTATGGACTTGGCTGATGAAAAGAAACCTTTACTAGTGCTCAGCGAAAACGGCTATGGAAAACTAACCAATACCAGCAACTTTCCGTCGCACAAGCGTGGCGGTGTAGGTATCAAGTCAGCGGTTGTAACCGCAAAGACTGGCAGTATCGTATCTGTTCGTTCAATCGATCCAGATGCTAGTGAAATGTTGATCATATCTACAAAAGGTCAAACTATTCGTGTCGGCTTGCAGGACATACCAACTCTTGGGCGTACAACTCAGGGTGTTAGGATTATGCGACTAGGCGATGATGACAGTGTTGCATCACTGGGTATTATCCTTGACCAACAGGATAAAGAAGAGGAAAATAAAGAAGAATCATGATCGATCAATACGTATATTTAGTAGCAGCAGCCTCGGCATGGCTTACGGCTCAGCTACTAAAATATGTATTTGGCTCACTAAGAAACGGCAGATGGTTTGATAGTTCAGTCGTGCTACATTCTGGCAATATGCCTAGTGTTCATACAGCTACGGTAGTTAGCTTGGCGTCGATAATAGGAATCGTAGATGGTTTTGATTCTGCTTTGTTTGCGCTGGCATTTCTATTTGCAGCAGTTGTTGCGTACGACGCAATGGGCGTTCGCCGCAGTTCTGGCGAGCAAGGGCAGGTCATCAAAAAAGCTATCAAGGACAAGACGATCAAAGCCAAAATTCCATATGTCGCCCTCGGCCATACTAAATTAGAGGTAGCGGCGGGTACAGTTATTGGTTTAGCCGTTAGTCTTTTCGTTGCATTTTTTACTGCAAATATAACACTTTAACCATTGACACCGCCTCTGATAGTGCGATATGATGGTCTTTAAGTCTGAGTTTCTGCGAGACCACAAACACTACATCGTTGGT
>CAYGDZ010000104.1:0-1788 GCA_964348805.1 uncultured Candidatus Saccharibacteria bacterium
TGGATCGCCAGGGTCCCAAAGTTCATAACATCCTCTTCTTCAAGGGTCTGGATATTGAAAACAACCATATTATTGTTGATATCAACATTACTTTGTTGCGAGAATATACCAGCGAATGTACCACTTGTGTATTTGCGTAGACGTTGTGCTAGTTCTGGGCCGGATCCGCCCATATGGAGTAATGTGTCATAAAGATCGTTAATAGTTGGCGGAGTTGACTGGTGTGTCAGTGGGTCGCTTGTAATACCAACGCGTGCATATGTGTCTATCAGTGCCTGGTCGAGATCTGCTTCTTGGTTTGGTGTTAAAAGCACTGCTTGATTACTCACCATCAGTTTGATGAGACCATGAAGTGTAATTAAGTTTGCCCGAAGTGAATCATCAGCGTCTTCTTCGTCAATAACCCGCGGCAAATCAAACGGGTTGATACGAATATCTGAGTTGAGGCTCATTTGTACATAGCTACCACCAACAGCTTCACACAACTTTTGGTATTCGTTTTCAGGATCGATAATGATAATCTCCGTACCAGTCATCATAGAACGAACCGCTTCGAGCTTCACAGCAAACGACTTACCTGCACCAGATTTTGCAAACACCACCATGTTGGCATTTTCAAGTGAGAAACGATCGAAAATAACCAATCCGTTGTTGTGCATGTTAATACCGTATAGTACGCCTTTTTCCTGAGTAAGATCGGCTGAAGTAAAAGGAAAGCTTGTCGAAATAGCTCCAGTATTCATATTGTGACGAATCTGCAACTGATCTGAAAGTTGCGGTGCGGTGCTTTGTACACCCTGTTCTTGCTGGCTAGAGGCTACTTTACTAAATATAAGTTGTTGACCAAGCGTACTTTCAACTTTGTGTTGCATAAAGTCCATCTCGTCCAAACTATCTGCATAAAGAGTGATATACAGACCGTAGCGAAAGAAGCGTTCTGCCCCGAGCTGCAGTTGATCACGCAGTTCCTCTGCGTCACTAATTGCTGCCTCAAGTCCCGGGTCGCGCACCTTCCCTTTTTCGCTATTGATACTTTGTGACGCTTCGAGTTGTGTCACCTTACGGCGCAGGTTTTTCATGACTATCTCAGACTCTACTGGATATATAAACATAGCGATATCGAGCACTTCATCTGCATTGATGATTGAACTAAGCCAACCAGTGTAGAGCTGACGTGGATATCCGTAGACATAGAGAGTTCGTCCATATTTGTTACCAAGTCGAAAATATGAGCTGTTGATCTCTAGGCTACTAGGCGCTATGAGGTCGCGAAGTGTTCGTACGCCCTTTAAGAATTCCTGTTCGATCTCGGCTTGTTCACGTGCACGCTGCTGGGCAGCAATGTCTATAGCGTCCTGCTTTTTGCCACCGAAAATACCCATCAGCTGTTCTCCTGACTGAGATTTGGTCGAGGTGCTTCACCTTGTCCTTTCTGGATATAAGTATTTGTAATACCGTTGAAATCACCAAGGGGCTGACGAACAGCAGTATCGGGGTTGTAAAAGTTGTAATACAACTCACCAAGCTCTTTTGTGTTGAGCTGAACGGAGCGAACACCCATTTGGAAAAGCCCGCTTAGTACGGTATTGATGCGGTTTTGCAGTTCATCTTTTGCTTTGTCGTAGGCTTCTTGATTGATCTTGATATGAACTTGTTGTTGAGGCTTAAAGAGGTTTGAAAACAAGTTTTTACTAGATGCTACCGCACTATCCAAGTCCCCGGCTGGATAATATGGGATTACTACAAAAAAACTCTTGTCCATAATGTTTGCCTCTTGTGCCAACTGGT
>CAYGDZ010000105.1:0-1760 GCA_964348805.1 uncultured Candidatus Saccharibacteria bacterium
GCATTAAGGGCCGAGCTATCCGATGCCCTCAAAAACCAAGCTCGTGAAGAATTGATGTCTGAAGTTGGTGGGGACCAAACCATCATTTCCGAGTCAATCACACTGGAAACAATTAGTGAAGATTTTAACCATAAATTAGATGAAGAAGCTGATAACTTGACCTTGTCTTCCCAGGTCAAAGCCCGGGGTTTGGCGGTGGCCAAGAATGATCTTGATCAACTAGTGCGCAATCAAGTCGCCCCACTAATCCCCGAAGGCTTTACGGCAGTGTCACAGGAAAGCCAAACTTTTGTGGTCCAGGAGACTGATGATAATTCGGTGACGTTTACAGTCCAGGTCAAAGCCAAATTGTTGCCAGATATCAATACCGAGGAAGTGATCAAAAATATTGTCGGTAAAGTCCCAGATCGTGCTCGAGACTATTTGCAGACCCTGCCTTCTGCTTCGCAAATCGATATTTTGATTTCTCCGCCGTTGCCCGGACCGCTCTTGACCCTACCCAGAGTAGCCAAAAATATAACTGTCTCGATTCAACCCAGCCAATGATCAAAAAATATTTATCAGGTATTCTGGTGGTCACCGGGCTTTCAATCATCGCCAGCGTTGTGGTACCAATTGGCCTGGCCCAGCTGCAATTTCGTGGTAACCAAGTCGAAACTTTGATCGATCCCACCGCCACGGCCTTTTCTGTCCAGGCGGCGGAAACTTCAGTCGATTACAGCCAGGCCGACAGCTGGTTTGGACCTGCGCAGGCGACCGAGACACCCAAGGCAATCGCACGCATCTCGTATTACACGGTGTCGGTGCCAAGCGTAGGTATTTCTGGAGCCAAAGTGGAAATCTATGGTCGGGATTTGAAGAAAAACGCTATTCAATACACCGGCACGTCTTTACCTGGCAATTTGGGCAACACGGTCATCTTTGGCCATTCCACCCTGCCGCAGTTGTACCGGGTGAATGATCCAGTTTCGATCTTCAATCCCTTGCTCAAGGTCAAAGTCGGGGATGCAATTATGGTCAACTATGATGGGATCACCTACCGATATGTGGTACGTGGAACCCAAGAAGTCTCGCCGGATCATGTTGAAGTCCTAGCCCAGGATTATTCCAAATACCAACTGACATTGATTACCTGTTCACCGCTTGGTACATATCTTCGCCGCTTTGTTGTCCGTGCCGAATTGGTCAGTTGAGGTAAAATAGGCGAGTGAATTACTTAGGTATTGATTATGGCGAGGTCAAAGTTGGGGTAGCGATAGCAACGGGCCCATTGGCCGAGCCACTGACTACCGCCTCGACTCAAAACACAATTAGGGAGATTGGGACGCTGATTACAGAAATGAAAATTGAGGAAGTGATAGTTGGGGATTGTCCGGGGGAATTTTTGCAAAGCCTCCAGTCGTTGGGTTTGCCTGTGCACCAGGTTTATAAAACCTTGTCTTCACATGATGCTCGGGAGTCGCTGATGCATACCACGCGCAAGAAAAGAAGAGAATTAGAACATGCAGTTTCGGCGGCCATAATTTTGCAAAATTGGCTTGATGTCAATGCCACCCACTAGAATTTGTATCACCCCCTGTCCCCTCTTGATCCAAGAGGGGGTAAACTGAAGAAGTGAGAAGAAAGTTCGTTTTCAACAAGACGAGCATGGTGGGCAGAAGGCAATCACTCAGAACAAATGCAACCTTGGCTGAAAGATTATTATAGCAACGGCGAAGGTCGAGTCAGTTAGGATATAAATTTACTCGTCAATATAGCAT
>CAYGDZ010000106.1:0-1754 GCA_964348805.1 uncultured Candidatus Saccharibacteria bacterium
CTGACGCCCCATCCCAAAAGAAGTTATCCCAGGTGAACGAATCCCAGAACGGTGTTCCGGAAGATCCGACGTCGTAACTCCTCCCGAGATCCTGGGGCACCCCGACGCGGGCGTAGCTGAGGTTGTAGCCAAATTGGACACGGGCGAAGACGCCTCCGTCCATCTCCAGCGAGGCGCGTCGATACCGTTTCAACAGGCGTGGCGATTTGATGGGATTCCAGTTGAACACCAGATGGGCGTCAATATCAGCCCCGTCGAATGAGGTCCCCACGTCGAGTTGATACACGTACCCACTCGTCGCCCCACCGGCGTAGAGTTTGCCGTCATTGCTTGGCCCGTCCCACAGACAGTAAAAGGCGTCCGTCAACTGTTGCGGCATGAGGCCGAAGAGTTTCCCGTTCACGATGGTGCAGTACAACGCTGACCCGTCTGAAAAATATAAGCGATATTGACTCTTCTCGCGATGCACCGCAGATCCCACGGCGAATCCACGCTTGCTCTGAATGAACGCCGTAATACGACTGGTCAACATCGCCGAGTCGAAGTTCCCGTAATTTTGACTGGCGACCAAATTGGTGACCCCGTTGTCATCGAGCCAATAGGTGTGATTGAGGCGACTCCCGGTATAGGCAAGGCCCATGACACCGACGTTCAAGCCCACGAGATTCCAGTTCAGCGTACTCGTGCCATACAACATCCAGGCATTGGATCGTGTCGTGATGTTGAGCGACCCGCTTTGCGCGTCCCCCGGTTGTCGGATCAAATTCGTGACGGTATCGCCAAGGGCGATTTCAGATCCCCCCGCGGCGGCGTTGATTTTGTACGGTTCGCCAGGACCGGAATGCAGGATGGAGCTTTCAATACCGAGAAAGAGATGGTCTTTAAAGACGGCGATATGCGACGGAAAGCGATTCGCATCGTTATGGTTAATCGGGACGTACACGGTGCCGTCAAACTCGAAGGCCTTCTGCACACCACTGGCGCCATAGAGCCGACGTTTCGAGGCGGTCCCAAAGAAGTTGTGCACCTCAAACATATAGCGCCCGCCGGCCGTCAACGTGATGGCGGTTTGCGCGCCACTCAGGGTGAGGGTCGTGCCAGGAGCGGTCGCCGCACCGGCGGCAAAGTTGCCCCCCGCCGGGTTCGCAATAATCAGTCGACCAGCTGCCGAGGTTCCGGTCCACGACCCGGTCTCATGCACGACACGTTTAATGACCGCCGTGACCCCGCCTTGTGTGAGGGTGTCGCCCTCAGTCGGAGGTGCGGTCCCACCCACGGTGAACGAGACTTCGTTAAAGAGGGTGACCGCACTCCATCCGGAGGCGGTGGATTTGAACATATCGCAGGCCGTCCCCCCGGCGTTATCACGCCAGACGAAGACGGTATCCACATTCGAAATGGGGAGCACGGCCACACCACGAATCGGGCCTGAGCCCGCGACGGCATTGACGAGGGTGCGGTAGTAATCAGCCGCCTTCGCGGTATAGATGGCAATTTCTTCTGACGTGGGGACCACGGTTTGCGTCACGACCGTTCCTGATGGGTTCCCAGCCAGATCGGTGATCGCGTCTCCAACGTTGATGGTCCCAGACACGTTGGTCACGACGTAATAATTTGGACCATTCCATAACAATGCGGCAAACCCCGTGGGGCCATGCACGGACACGTCCTCCGGTTCGCCGGGGGTAGCCAACATCGACGTGATTTGAAGGATGGTAAACGTGGCGTTCGAGGGAGCTGGTTCGCCATTGAAG
>CAYGDZ010000107.1:0-1693 GCA_964348805.1 uncultured Candidatus Saccharibacteria bacterium
CGCTAACTAGCGATGTGCGTTTGCCCGCAGATTTTACTAACTCCATAATATACCCATCATTATATAGCTTGTTCGGGTTATGTGCAAAATATAGCGATTTTATTGGCCTACTATAACAACGTAATCAGCATCGGCTGTCATCGCGTATGGCAGTGGTCCGTTCTTTACTGTGGCCTTCAAAGTCTTTTTGATCTTTGCTGTTGTCGCAGGTTGCTTGACTGTGCTGATTTTGTAGATTGCGACTTTGCCGTATTCTGTACTAACTGTTGCATCGCCAGTTGATGTTACATTGAAACCTTTTGCCGTCAGTTTTTCTTTCATTTCCTTGGCTGCACCTGTCCGGCCAGAGCCATTCAACACTACTACTCTGGCGTTCTCTTTGGTTGCTTCGTCCTGAGTAAGACGCTTTTGCATATAGGCTTGAATTTCGGAATAATCCATAACCCCCGCAGTTGGACGAACAACGCTTTGCCCACTCACGTTTCCTGTTGTCAGTAGCCCTGGGTCTTCGTCTGCCAGCCCAAACCTATCGATTTTCTTTTCATCAATATCACGGGCTAGATTGATCAGTGTCTTTATTTCGCCACCCACGAAATTAGTACGAATATTATCACCCAACGAATCGATCAATCTAGATGCCGCCACAGGATTAGCTAGTGTTCCAGCCGACGATGCTTTGTTGCGCAGAGCCACTATAATCTTTTGCTGGTTTACTTCGCGATCAAAATTACCACGACTCAAACCATAACCACCAGCATCATTCCTAGCCCGAGACAACGCCAATGCGTGTTTGCCGTCCAAATGCACCATACCATTAGGGTACTTTACGTAATAACATTTAAATTTACATTCCCAGTCAAAGTTTCGATCCAAGATACCACGAGGATCTTTGCTCTCGATCTTTACATCAATTCCACCGACCGCATCAACAGATTGCTGAACAGCTGTGTAACCTACAAATACTGAATATTGCATATCCAACCCGTAGACTTCACCAACTTTTTGACGCAAAGCCTTGGCGCCAACTTCAGAGAACTCGCCAACCTTTTTGTTAGGATCAGCACATTGATATACAACATTGATCTTGCCCTGATAGCCAAATTGACAATCGTCATCATATTTGACCCATAGATCACGCGGAACACTTGTCATAGCGGCAACTTTCTTTGTTTGATCCAGGCTGACAATCATGATTGAATCGGTCAGAGCCGCACCATCGTGATCGTTGGGGTCATCTTCGCTGGTACCAAATATCAATATATTACTGCGCCCATTGGCGTCTTGCTTTAGCGGCTGGCTACTAGACAATGCGTCAAATAAATTACCGCCGAATATCTTGCTACCGGCTATAAAGGCTTTGACCGCCAAAAATAGGCCTATTAGTACAATTATAACTGCCAATATCTTCAAAAAACGCTTTACGCCAGCTTTTGTAATACGTTTCTTTTTCTTTTGTGGCTTGTCCTCGAACTTTTTTAACGATTCATCGATGTCGCTACGCTTTAGACCACTCTTTGCAGCCTGTGGCTGAGCTTTAGATTCTGCTCTTGCATCCACTTTTGGCTTGATTTCCGTAGTGTCCTTTAAAAACCGTTGTGGCAGTGGCTCGGCCCCTAGATTCCTCACCCTACTATTGTCACGGCGACGGAGACTAAAACCGTCAATTGAATTATTTTTATTACTCATTTGCTAC
>CAYGDZ010000108.1:0-1673 GCA_964348805.1 uncultured Candidatus Saccharibacteria bacterium
TTATGCGAGGATTAGTCCAGCCAAGAGTGAGCCGACAAAAATAACCGCCAAAATTATTGTTGCCTCATACAAACTTTTGTCAGTTCCCCGACGTGTTGTATAGAGTTCTCCTGAACTACCAAATCCCGCCCCCAATGATGCCCCTCTTTGCTGTAACAAGATACACAATATCATCAGCGAAGACGAAACTACCATTGTTAATTGTAAAATCGCATCAATACTCATATGCAACAATTATATCACGCTTAGCTTTTTGCAGCCTTTGTTTGATGCATATCCAGTAGTGTTGAAATAACATAATTGATTATACTCAGTACAATTCCCGCCAAGATTGCTTGCCAAAAGCTCATTTCCAGACTAGGTACCAGCAATAATGCTATCCAAACCATGAAACCATTTACAACCAGCGTGAATAGTCCTAGGGTCAGTACAATCGCGGGCAAGCTGAGGATCGTGATGATTGGTTTTAAAAAAGAGTTCACAACAGAAAATGCCAGACCAGCGCCAGCATATGTCCATATACTAGGGTCATACCCAGGTTGTATGCCGCCCAGCAACTGTACCGCTAACCATATACCAAAGCTAGTTGCCAGCCAACGAATGGCAAAAATTGAAAGTTGTTTTCTCATTACCAGTTAGTATAACAAACGTTTATCATAACTTTATTAGTTTTGCCTTTTTAGGTCCTATAACATTGGCTATCTCGCTGTGTTCGGCTGCGCGAACAGCTCGCAAGCTACCAAACTTTTTGATCAGTTTTTGTCTAGTTTTTGGGCCGATACCTGGTATTTCCTCTAGCTCATTAGCTGTTTGTTTTTTGCGTTTTAGATGTGTGTGGTAGCTAACAGCAAAGCGGTGTGACTCGTCACGCAGACGCTGTAGTAACTTTACGACATGTGAATTTTTGTCCAGTAATATTACAACAAAATCATCGCTTTCTTGGGAAATTGGCGAATTCGAGGCAATTTGTATATTCGACCTGGTTTTGTGTATGACAATTTCTTCTTCGCGCTTGGCTAGGCCGATTGTTGGAATTGTTAGATTCTTTTCCTCTAGGATCTTCAGAGCTGCATCGAGCTGCCCTTTGCCGCCATCGATTAACAGTAAATCTGGCATAGTCCAGTCATGTCGACCAGAAAAACGACGGCCTAGTGCCTCATTCATATGTGCAAAATCATTATTGCCAGGAATATGTAACTTGAACTTTCTATACTCTGCCTTGTCTGCCAATCCATTAGTAGCAACAACCATACTGGCAACGTTATTTGTACCGCTCATATGCGAAATATCGTAGCCTTCGATACGCTTTGGTAAATCTGACAGACCTAGCAGATCGCGTAGGTCAACTAATGCCTGGTCTTTGCTCATGTCCAAAAACTCATCACGACCAAATACAATTTGTCGCTGCAACTCGCCTAGATTGCGGATACTGTTTCGTAGGCTGGCTGCAGTCTCATATTCTTTTGCCTTGGCTGCTGCTTTCATTTCAGCCTCTAGTTCGCGGATTAGTTTTTTGCGATCGCCACTGAGATACCTGGTCAATTTGCGTAGACTCTTGCGATAATCCGCCAGCGACCCACCTGCCTCGAGTCCTGGTGTCAAACCTAAATGAAAGTTCAGGTCGGCTTTTTTGGGCAAAATAGGGGAGGTGTAATAGGGGAATACTTTTCGCA
>CAYGDZ010000109.1:0-1667 GCA_964348805.1 uncultured Candidatus Saccharibacteria bacterium
ACATATTTCACACTCGTCTGTAGAAACAGGCCATACCAGGTTACAAAATAGAGAATAACCATCAGAGGGTTCACAGTGCTTTAGGCACATCATACATCACTAATCTTAACCATAGAGTAGAACTCTTCTTTAGTGATTACACGATAACTAAAACAGCGTGGGGCTAGAACCCATTCTAAAGTTGGAGCATTATGGTGCTGGTCCGCCCTTGGCTCATTTGAGTACCACAATACTGGTCTTGTAATAATACTACTGTCTTCCGAGCCGCCGCCACTTACACATTCCGCTATGAAGCGATGTCCGTTATTCTGGTTAGTAAGAATAACTAAATTCTCGGGCCAAGTTTCAAAAACAGTTGCGTGTATGCAATTCATTAAGGCACTCATTTTAATATAGCTCCACAATGTAGACAGACATTTTTATTACACGGATGGCGTACTTCGGGATAGCACTTCTTTTTAGTTTTGATAATTTTCATATTTAGCCTAAACGGGGGTAGATTTGTCCCTTGTCAAATGCTGTTGGTAACGGACCAACCATTCCACCTACTCGTTGGTCTCTCGCTTTAGCAATACGATACCAACGTAGGTCTTCACAATCAGCGTCATTCCAAGCAGTGATAACACCGTCTGCAATGCGTCCTTTATGTTTGGAGTCAGCCAAATCATTATGTGTTGGTGGACCTTTCATACCTGTGCGGTCCTTGAGCTGTGAGCCAGTGATTACCCAGGCGTTAAACTCTTTATCAAGTGCTGAGAGGTTCTCGTAGACGTCTCCCATACAATCATAAGTGCTACTGTAGGATTTGGCTGTGCCAACAAGTCTGTCTGCAATGTCTACAGCCAATACATCAAAACCACCACCAAACTCTGAGTTTGATTCTAAAATGTGGTCAATGAGTTGGCGTAACTGACCCACATTGGAACCGCCAGGTAGAAATGCAAATTCTAATGGCCCATGAGGAATTTGTGATACCTCGTGCCACCGTTGCATTGTCATTGGGTTCTTGTTAATTACATCGGTAGTCTTATGATTGGTGAACCACGCAATGGCACGTACAAGGTTAGCGGGTACGCTCTGCTCAGTTGGGATATAAATTACACGTAGCCCCTTACGACACAATGTTAAGGAGTGATGCAAAATAGCATGAGACTTACCCACATTGGATTCAGCTCCCCAGACAATAAGGGATTGCCTATAGAAGCCACCATCGAGTTCTGAATCCAACTCTGGAATACCTGTAGGCCCCTTCTCCAATCTGTTGAGAGAATCAATACGATCCCATACTGTGTCATCAAATACATCTGCTGGATTCCATACCTGTTGTGCTCTACCAATTAACTCTACTTCATTAAGAGCACGTGTAAACTTACTAAGGTCCCTATCTGGGTCTTTGGCCCTTGCTGCCATTAACTCATCCAAAATGGATTGTCTAAACCTATCTCGTAATAGTGGAGCTACTTGGTTTACAAACTCTAACTCGGAGGGGGCACTCGTGATATCAAAGTTGATAAGAAGTTCACGAGCATCTGTAAAGTCTTTCTCAGTTAATTTACCTTGTTGAAAAGTATGATTAAGCTGTCTCACTACTGTGGCGGCGCTATGCGGTCCCATTCCAGTAGCATTAGAAATGACTTTACAAGCTGTAAGGATAATGGAGCATGTTT
>CAYGDZ010000110.1:0-1599 GCA_964348805.1 uncultured Candidatus Saccharibacteria bacterium
ATATTTATACGTTCAATTATACTATACTAGTAGGAATGAGACGAACTTCTGGTTTCACAATTATCGAACTAATTTCGGCAGTTGTACTCGTAGCAATAGTGGGTACTCTTGTTATATTACAAAAAAATAACCTCGACGCAGGTACGCGTGATCAACAACGCAAAACTTCAGTAAATGCTATCTACTATGGGTTAAAGCAAGGTTATTTTGTGCAAAACGGAAACTATCCGAATGAAATCAATGCAACTATACTGCCGTATGTTGATCCAAAGTCATTTGAAGACGTCGGTGATGATCCAAAATATACTATTCGCTACCGTGGCTTAGACTGTGAAGGCGCAAAATGTGCCAACTTTGAAATCAAAACCGACCTAGAAAAAGAAGCAACTTACATTAAAAAGACTAATTAGCTTTCGACCGGACGGCCGTTTTTGAACGCTTCGACTGCGTTGTTCAATATATCAATTTGCCTCTTTGGGTTGCTAACCCAGCTAAATCTATAGGTTGTTTCATCACCCTGTGTCGACAATCTGATTGACCCATATCCAAATAGCGACTGCAATATTCCAACTTGTCGAAAGCTTGCGTCTTCGATATTAGATAGACTGACTGTTTGATTGTTTTGTGCGAATAAACTAGTTTGAATGTGTTGGATAACACTCTCGTTGGTCAGATAAAACCTGTTACCTTGATAAACCATAGTCGCAACCGAGCCTATCAAAAATACTAGAATCAACAGTGCTATCAAGATAGCAGAACCAAACAGAGCACTGTTGGCATTCAATCCAAATGCCCCGGTCTGAAATACTAGTGGAATCATCATAATAACCAGTGAGACAACTACAACTGATGCCCAAATAGTTATCAGACCCAATGGGTGTCGTTTGACTGCGCTTATCACATACTCGCCATCACTCAGATTTAGATTAGGATATTTTTGGCGAGATTCCCGTGTCTTCTGCATTACGGTGTCTGAAATTTCAACAGGCTCGGGGCTAGAATGTTTCACCACGTGCACTTGCTGAGGTTCTGGGTTTGTTTGCGGGCGATAATATAGTGGCCTACCTTGTATGTCATACGCTGCTGGTTTATCATCTTCGTTCATGACTTAAATTATATCAGTTTCGTTTGATTACTGTTGTCTTTTGGTGATGATTTGTTTAGGTGTGTATAGGCTTTTGGCGTAACTTTACGTCCCCTAGGTGTACGTTCTAACAAACCAATCTGCAGCAAATATGGCTCTATGAAATCTTCAATCGTACCTCGCTCTTCGCTAGTCAGCGCTGCTAATGTCTCTACGCCAACTGGACCGCCCTTGTGATTGTCTATTATTGCCTCCAGCAGCATTCTGTCGACTGGGTCTAGACCTAGCTCGTCGATCTCTAGCAGTTCCAATGCTTTGTGGCTAATCTCTGTATCAATTATCCCGTCACCGTTTACGTCAGCATAATCCCGAACACGCTTTAATATTCTGTTGGCAATTCTAGGTGTCAGGCGAGCCCGCTTGGCCAACATATCCGAGCCTTTTTGATCAATTTTAATATCCAATATATTAGCTGTCCGTTGCATAATCTTTGCTATTTCATCTGGTGTGTAAAA
>CAYGDZ010000111.1:0-1535 GCA_964348805.1 uncultured Candidatus Saccharibacteria bacterium
AAAGTCTTTGATTTACAAAAGGGTTTTGACTGTTTGATATATTAACATACAATTATAAGTATGTCAATATATTCTAATCTACCCAACAACCCCTTTCACACTTTTTAAAAAGTGTGGCAAAACCTTTGAGCTAATTCATCACGCGATGAAAAGTAATTTATAGACCTTCTTGAGACACTGCGGAACTCGCCCGATTGATCGAGCTCAAACAGTCCTCGTGTCGTCAGGAATGTCTATAATTACTTTTCTCGGTTGCTTCATATGCTCGCCTAATCGCAAGCGGCTGCGGCTTGGAGTCAGGTGTCTGGTCAGTTTTTTGCCTTCTGTTTTGCTGATTCAAAAATGAAAGAAGATGTTTACATACTAGCGACGATGCGTTCAACCTGTTGGCTGGATAGTGTTGCGTTGCCGTCGATAACATGTAATATTCCGCCATCTACCCATACGGCTTTTTTGTCATATGTGTATACGGTTAGCCCCTGGACACTGCGTATTTGGTAGTCGCTGTCCGAATCTGATTCGACATAGTTATCCAATGTGGCCACCGGGTCCCAGTCTGTTGGGCGCTGGGTCAATTTGTAGCCCTGGTTACTGCTGTTTGCCTTGTAATTGACGTTGACTTCACCGTTGCCATAGCCAATTGGTCCGCTAATTTTGTAGCCTGCAGGTTGATATGCTGGCAAACTGGCGTCGATACCAGTATTGGCAGCAGCGATGCGTATAGAAAGGTTCGGAATGTTAATGTATGTCAAATAGCCACCTAGCATCACTAGGGCTAGGCTAGTCATTGCGGCGCTAGCAAAGCGTGATTTACCAGCCCGAGCTGCACTGTGTGCGCTGGTTGGCTCGGCTGGGACTTGTTGAACTGCTTTTTGTAGTAAGTGTTCTTTGACTGTTCGTGAACTAATGTGTGCACTGCCCTGCCTAGTTGCGGCAATATGTTCGGCATGGGCTCTTTCGAGCTCGCGTGTTTGCGCTGCTAGATCGTGGTCGACCTTGTGCTTTTCGGCTCTGGTTGCTTGTATTTTATCTGGTGCGAATTTGGTTATGCGCTCGGACTTTTGGGCGTTGCGGTGGATTTTGTTGGCAGCTGGGCGGACTGTGCTAGTAGGTTGTTTCAGGATGTTTCGTCGCAAAGTTGTCGACTTTTGAACGCTAATTCTAGTGTGTGGTGCGACTGCCCGAGCTTTCTGGGCTGGGGTGGATTTTTTGGCTAGGATATTCTGTCGATTGGGGGCAATATCGTTAATAGTTTTAACCTTAACAGATGCCGCATTTGGTGCGGTCAGCGCTTTACCTGTTGCCATATCATACGTCTTGCCGTTTATGATGACTGTTTGTTTTTTTGCGTTCATTTTTCCTTTTCCTCACTCAGTTCTTCCCCTGAACTGCTGTGCTTACGTTTATAATACGCTTTTGCCCTGAATATTGCAATAGTTTTTTTCGTAAAAACATTAGAGTTAAAATCGTCATTTCAAGGTATAATAAAACCATATGCACAATCCGAAACAACGCCAGCGCGAATTGGCAAAGCG
>CAYGDZ010000112.1:0-1525 GCA_964348805.1 uncultured Candidatus Saccharibacteria bacterium
CTAGTAGCGCTTCCTTCTGCCATTCGTCGGGCTCGACCTGGAAGTTCTCGCGGACGAAGGCTATCGGGTCCGCTCTCCATCGCTTCAGAGTGTCGAGGGAGAATGCGGAGAGTGTCATGCGTTGTGCACGATGATTAGAGGTGCGTCATCGTCCGCGTCTTCGTCACGCGGATGAATTCCTTTCCCGTTACACTTCCAGCAATCCAAGAGCACGCCGATTGCCTCTACTGGCTGGCCCTCCTCATCGGGGCAGTGGATCTTTGGCGAGCACTGCGAGCACACTTGCTTGACCTCTGGCACGCACGGGCATGGCTCTCCGCTAGTCTCGTGCTCGATGCCGCGCGCAGTCACTCCTACGGGATAGACGTGCACGATATTCTTACGCATCCTTGCGCGCCTTCCACGTCTCTGCTACTGCGCGCAACGCATCCTCCAAGCTCTCCGCTTCCTTTAGCTCGGGGATGGAGTTGAGTAGCTTGAGATTCAATGCGAGCACCTTCCCAGCTTCGAGCTTGTTGTAGAATTTGATCCGCTTTAGCTCGCCTACCTGGATCTTGTCCTCGCCTCTCCCCGCCCATATCTCTTCAACTTCGATTGCGGAGATGCACTTGCGCGCCTCAATGGACATGTCCGCAAGACTCTTTACGCCACCTTCTGAATTCAAGCATTCCGCTGGGTCCATGTGCGCGATGATGCGGAATTCGGCGAGCACTGATTCTATTACGTGCTCGTTGCGTGACTTCAGTGCTGCCCCGTATCGATTCGCTCGCGTCTTATCATCGTATACCCATTGCATCATGTCTGAGACGTTGCATCCCCACTCCCGCGCTAGCTCGACTACACTCCCGCCGTTCTCAGTGTGCGAGCAAATGCGGAGGAAGGTATCTTCCTGGCTACGGCGCATCGCCCATGCCGTTGCGGATTTGTTGGGATCAATGGTGCCAGCCATGCCGGGATTAGGAACCCGGCATGGCGAATTGTCAAGCGAAAACTAGCGAACGCGCTTTATCCAAAGGCCGTAGGCGCGCCCTTGCCAGTAGAATTGTGTGCCGGTGCGCTTCATATACATGCGCATGGAGTTGAGTGCTGGCTGCGCATTCGATGGGCGACCCGGTGTAACTGGATCGTCAATCCAAGGTATAAGCTTTTCGTCTCCTACGTTCATTGCGCCAAAGTGATACTTTGATGCACTCATTTCACGCGCATCGTCCAGATGCGTCCATGCTCGATCTTGCGACACTGGATCTTGACTCCGTGGCGTTTCCCGTATTGGCACGCGGAAGCGGACACGGACATGGGCTGCAAATATTGACTCGTGAGGATCATTTGCTGGCCCACGGCCACGAGTAGCGCCCAGGGGTAGCCAACGGCCTCCAGGGTCGCGGGGTTAAAAAGAACCTCAAATTCGGGGCAGTTTTCGGGCAAAATCGCCTCCTTTTTGACATCTATCCTTATGATGGTGCCACATAAGCATCCTAAACTACTAATTCAATAAAGTCAAATTATTTTATTCCTTATTCCCACT